>NZ_JBFUHS010000023.1:0-149314 GCF_056402255.1 Pseudomonas sp. P4_B4 | reverse complement strand
CTGACACACCGCTTTCGCGAGCAAGCCCGCTCCCACAGTTGTTAGGTGGTGTTCTCGAAAGTGGATCAAGCGGCAGAAAAGCGGCATCCGGCGGAAAACCGTTGCCGCTTTTCTGGCATTACCGCGTTGCCATGGCCGGCAAAGCCCCGGTTTCCGGGGTTTTTTGAATTGGCATGGGGCTTGCTAAGTTGATCCTACGAAAAATCAGGTCACCCGAAGGTTTCCCGACATGAGCATCAGCTTCGATAAAGCGCTCGGTATCCACGAACAAGCCCTGGGCTTCCGCGCCCAGCGTGCCGAAGTCCTGGCCAACAACATCGCCAACGCCGATACCCCGAACTACAAGGCTCGGGACCTGGACTTCTCGAAAGTGCTCGCCGAGCAGAACGAGAAAACCAAAAACGGCACCTTCGCCTTGAACATGACCAACAGCCGTCACATCGAAGCTGAAGGCCTGGGCAATGGCGACGAGTCGTTGCTGTATCGCACCCCGATGCAACCGTCGATCGACCAGAACACCGTGGACGCCCAGCTGGAACAGTCGAACTACGCGGAAAACGCGATTGGCTTCCAGGCCAGCTTCACCCTGCTCAACAGTAAATTCAAAGGGCTGGTGTCAGCCCTGCGTGGAGAGTAAGCCATGTCTCTGTCCAGTGTTTTCAACATTGCCGGTAGCGGCATGAGTGCGCAGACCACGCGCTTGAACACCGTCGCTTCGAACATCGCCAACGCCGAGACGGTCTCGTCGAGCATCGACCAGACCTACCGTGCGCGTCACCCGGTATTCGCCACCATGTTCCAGGGCGGGCAGAACGGCGGCAGTGACTCGCTGTTCCAGAGCCAGGACGCCGCCGGTCAGGGCGTTCAGGTGCTGGGTGTGGTCGAAGACCAGAGCAATCTTGAAGCGCGCTATGAGCCGAACCATCCGGCGGCCGATGCCAAGGGCTACGTCTACTACCCGAACGTCAACGTGGTGGAGGAAATGGCTGACATGATTTCCGCGAGCCGTTCGTTCCAGACCAACGCCGAAATGATGAACACCGCCAAAACCATGATGCAGAAGGTCCTGACCCTCGGTCAGTGATAAGGGGCGACTCAGATGAGTGTTACCGATTCCACCAGTGGTTTGAGCCTCAACGACATCCTGGCCAACTCTTCGATCAAGACCAGCACCACGACTGACGGCCTCGCGTCCGCAACCGGCAGCGCCACGGGCAACCAGGCGCTGGGCAAGGATGCGTTCCTGCAATTGCTGGTGACCCAGCTGAAAAACCAGAACCCGCTGGAGCCCCAGGACAACGGCGCGTTCGTGGCCCAGTTGGCGCAGTTCAGCAGCCTGGAAGGCATCACCACGCTCAACAGCACCGTGACCGGCCTGGCCAGCAACTACAACTCGTCCCAGGCCTTGCAGGCATCGTCGCTGGTGGGGCGTTCGGTCATCGCGCCGGGCGACAAGGCCGTGGTCGATACCACCAAGAGCCTCAGCGGCACGGTGGTCGTTCCGTCTTCGGTGGCGTCCGCCACCCTGAAGATCACCGACGCCGACGGCAAGACCGTGCGCACCATCGACCTCGGTTCGCAGAAGGCCGGCAATGCCAGCTTCATCTGGGACGGCAAGAACGATGCGGGTGAGACGGTACCTGCGGGCACCTACACCTTCGGCGCCACGAGCACGATCGATGGCCAGTCCGTCGCGTTGATCACCAACCTGCCCGCGACCGTCAACAGCGTGACCATCAGCCAGACCGGCGGTGAGTTGATGCTCAATCTGGCCGGGCTGGGCAGCGTTGCCCTGTCCAAAGTACAAACCATTGGTATGTAGAGCCGACTAACACGGCACAAAGGAGTGGATGATGTCTTTCAATATCGGCCTTAGCGGTCTCTATGCAGCCAATAAACAACTGGACGTGACCGGCAACAACATCGCCAACGTCGCGACCACCGGTTTCAAATCGTCCCGCGCAGAATTCGAAGACGTGTACTCGGCGACCCGCCTGGGCACCGGTAGCAAGGTCATCGGTAACGGTGTGCGCCTAGCCAACGTGTCCCAGCAGTTCACCCAGGGTGACATCAACAACACCGGTAACGTGTTGGACATGGGCATCAACGGTTCCGGCTTCTTCACCCTGAGCAACAACGGCTCGATTTCCTACACCCGTGCCGGTACGTTCAAGGTCAACAGTGATGGTTACATCACCAACACCGACTACACCTCGCGTCTGCAAGGCTACGGTGTGGATGCCAACGGCAAGATCATCAACGGCGTATTGACCGACCTGAAGATCGACACTTCGAACCTGGCACCGAAGTCCACTTCGCTGGTGACCTCGACCATCAACCTGAACTCGACGGCTCCGGTGATCGACGACACAGTGGCGGCGGGCAAGTTTGACCCGACCAATACCGCGACCTACACCAAGTCGTTCAGCACGCCGATCTATGACAGCCAAGGCAACATGCACCCCATGGATCAGTACGTGGTGAAAACCAGTGCCAACATCTGGAAGGTCTACACCCTGGTGAACGGTCGTAACCCGGATGCTACCGGTAGCGATCCGAAAACCACCGCGCCGGTGGCTTCCACCATGACCTTTGACTCCACTGGCAAGCTGACTCAAGTCAGCACTCCGCCAGGTCCGGTGATCCGCAGTGACCTGAAGCTCACCGGCTGGGTACCAGGCAATGTAACCAACGGTGTCTTCACGCCTAACGGTGCTTCGGCGAACCCGGCCGGTATTACCATTTCAATGGCCCAGACCACTCAGTACAACGCAGACACCGCCCGTTCGATCCCGACTCAGGACGGTTACGCCACTGGCCAGATCACTAACCTGACCATCGACGGCACCGGTACCTTGTTCGCTAACTTCAGCAACAACCAGAACAAGGCCATCGGCCAGGTTGCGCTGGCCAGCTTCACCAACGAGCAAGGCCTGCAAGCGATCGGCGGGACCAGTTGGAAGGAAACCTTCGCATCGGGTATCCCGGGTTATGACGCGCCGGAAACCGGCACCCTGGGTTCCATCCAGTCCAACTCCCTGGAAGAGTCCAACGTCAACCTGACCAACGAACTGGTGGACCTGATCAAGGGCCAGAGCAACTATCAGGCGAACGCCAAGACCATTTCGACCCAGAGCACCATCATGCAGACCATCATTCAGATGACCTGATACCGATGCTTTGTAAAAAGCTGTAACGGAAAGCTCCTCTTTTAGGGGCTTTCTTGTTTAATGCACGCGCCGTGGCCCTCCGTGCCCGGCATTGGTGTTTGCGTGGGCGTTTTCGCACGCATCGTCACGCAAGACCTGGGCGCCAATGAGCGGTTCGCCCAACCACTGACAGGGATGCAACGAATACTTCATGGCTTTTCTTTCTCGCTCTCGAATCGTCTTCGGGACGCTGTCCTTTTTTGCCTTGCTGGTCGGGCTTGCCTGGCATCAGGGCTGGGGATCTTCTCCAAAGAAGTACCTGACCACCACGGTGACCGTCGAAAACCTTGAAGAAACCGTATTGGCCAGCGGCGTGGTCAAGCCCTTTGAGCAAGTCAGCGTCGGCGCTCAGGTCAATGGTCAACTCAAGAGCCTGAAGGCCGGGTTGGGCGATACCGTGCGCCAAGGGCAGCTGTTGGCCGAAATCGACCCGCTGTTGCCACAGAATGAGTTGCTCAAGTCGCGGGCCGCATTGCTCAGTGTCCGGGCGCAACACAAAGCCCGACGGGCGATGATTCGTCAGTACGAACTCGATTTTCGTCGCAAGCAAAGCCTGGTTGCCACTGAGGCCGGATCGCGGGCCGATCTGGAAATGGCCGAGGCGCAACTGCAAAGCGCCCGTGCCGAATTGGCATCCCTGGCGGCACAAATCTCCCAGGCAGAGATAGAAATCAGGATCGCCGAAGTCAACCTCGGCTATACGCGTATCAGCGCGCCGATGGACGGCGAGGTCATTGCCGTAGTGACCAGGCAAGGTCAGACCGTCGTTTCCGCACAAAGTGTGCCGACGTTGCTGATCCTCGCCCGGCTGGACCGGATGACGGTCGAGGCGCGGATATCCGAAGCCGATGTGGTGCGAGTCAAGGCCGGTCAGGCAGTGTCCTTCAATATTCTGGGGGACCCGGATCGGCGTTTCGAAAGCCATATCCGCGCGGTCGAGCCTGCGCCCGAATCCATTGCTCGCCAGGATTCGACACAAGGCGCTGGCGGTGCGACGTCCGGGGGCGCCGATGCGGCGGTGTATTACAACGCATTGTTCGACGTGTCCAATGATGATCGTTCGCTGCGTACGTCGATGACGGCGCAGGTCAGCGTGTTGCTCAACTCTGCTGAAAAGACCACGACGCTGTCGGTGGCGGCACTTGGCAAGCGTGTGGCCGACGGCCGCTATGAGGTGCGTCGGTTGGTTGATGGCCAGCCGCAGACCGTGCTGGTCAAGACCGGATTGCGCAATGACCTGATGGTTCAAGTGCTGGACGGGCTCAAGGAACACGACGAGGTGGTGCTCGGTGAGGAGCTGGAGCCTCTATGAGCAGCGTGACCGACGTCGGCAGCTTGAACGTCGAGCCCCTGAAGGAGGCTTCACGAACCTTGCCACTGCTGTCACTTGAAGGCGTTCAACGCTGGTTCGCCGACGATGAGGCCAGGACTCATGTTCTGCGTGATGTGAACCTGGTGATCGAAGCCGCAGAGATGGTGGCGATCATCGGGCCTTCCGGCTCCGGCAAGTCGAGTCTGATGAATATCCTCGGTTGTCTGGATCGTCCCTGCGCCGGACGCTACTGCATCAATGGCGTCGACATGGCGCAGATGAGCAGCGATGACCTGGCGACATTGCGCCGTGAGCATTTCGGTTTCATCTTCCAGCGTTTTCATCTGTTGTCCCACCTGAGTGCCGAAGCCAACGTCCAGATTCCAGCCATCTATGCCGACGAACCTTTTGCCGAACACCAGCAACGGGCCAGGTCATTGCTTGAGCGTCTCGGGCTGGGGCAGCGATTGCAGCATCGACCGGGGCAGCTCTCCGGTGGTCAGCAACAGCGTGTCAGCATCGCTCGCGCATTGATCAATGGCGGTGCGGTGATCCTGGCCGACGAGCCAACCGGTTCGCTGGACTCGCACAGTGGCGAGGAGGTGATGGCGATTCTGCGGGAACTGCATCGCAACGGTCACACGGTGATTATCGTGACCCACGATCCGCAAGTGGCCAAGTGCACTGACCGGATCATCGAAATCCGTGACGGCGAGATCGTTGCCGATCAAGTCAACCACGCCCAAACAGCCTTTGCGGGGCGGGCTGTCGAGCCCGCGAGCACTGCGCAGCATGTCGTGCGCGATGTGAGCGGGGTGCATTGGCGCCGATTCATTGAGGTCTTCAAGATGGCCTGGCTTTCCCTGTGCAGCCATCGGATGCGCACATTGCTGACCATGTTGGGGATCATCATCGGAATTGCTTCGGTGGTCTCGGTGGTCGCACTGGGGCAGGGCGCGCAGACTCGAGTGTTGCGTGATATCAGCGCCATGGGCACCAACACCATTGATGTATATCCGGGCAAGGACTGGGGTGATGAGCAAGCCGCCTCTATCCGGACCTTGCAGGCTGTTGATCTACGGGTCATCCAGGCGCAGTTCTGGGTCGACAGCGTTTCACCGATGGTGAGCGGTAGTCGGACGATTCGTTATCGCAACCAGCACGTCGACGCGTCGGTCAACGGCGTCAGTCAGGATTACTTTCAGGTGATGGGCATCGGCATGGCCAGGGGGGTGGCGTTCAGCGACAGTGATGTCGCGCGTCGCGGCCAGACCCTGGTGATCGACCACAACACTCGACAACGGCTGTTCAAGGAATGGGAACAACCGCTGGGCAAAGTGATCTTTGTGGGCGGCATGCCGTGCACGGTCGTCGCGGTCATGGAAAGTCGCGATGACGGATTTGCGGGGCCGAGTCTTCAGGTCTATTTGCCTTATACGACCGTGATGGGGCGTTTGCTGGGGCAGAGTCATTTCAATTCGATCAAGGTCCGGCTCAAGGATCAGATTGCCAGCGGTGCCGCCGAGCAAGCCCTGCAAACATTGTTGCTGGCGCGCCATGGGCGTCAGGACTTTTTCTTCAACCCCAGCGACAGCATCCTCAAGGCCGTGCAGAAAACCACGGACACCCTGACATTGCTCATTTCCGCGGTGGCCTTTATTTCTCTGCTGGTGGGTGGCATCGGCGTGATGAACATCATGTTGGTGTCGGTTACCGAGCGAACCCGGGAGATTGGCATTCGAGTGGCCGTCGGCGCACGGCGTGCTGACATCCTGCAGCAGTTTCTGATCGAAGCTGTGCTCGTGTGTCTGTTGGGTGGTTTGTTGGGCGTGCTGCTGTCGTTATTGATCAGTCAGGTATTTGGCTACTTTGTGCAGATGATCGTCATGGAATTCACCGCGCTGGCGATGGTTTCAGCCTGCCTATGTTCGCTTTTGGTGGGCGTGCTCTTCGGCTACATCCCAGCGCGCAATGCGGCGGGACTAGACCCTATCCATGCGTTGGCCCGGGAATGAAGTCCATGAAATCCAGATGGGCATCGGCGCTGTTGTTACCTTTGTGGTTATCGGGTTGCGGCTCTCTGTTGCATAGTGAATATCGTCAACCGGCGGTGCAAACGCCGGCCTACTGGTTTGGCGACGCCTCGGATGGGCGAGCGCTGGCTGCGGGTGAGCGTTGGTGGGAGACGTTTGCCGACCCGCGTCTGAATGCACTTGTCGACGATGCGCTGGCGCGTAACAACGACCTTGCTGTCGCCGCTCTCAGAGTGCGCCGTGCGACGCTTCAGGCCGGACTGACCGGCACCAGCATCAGCCCTGATGTGAACGTTGGTCTGGGGGCCGACTGGAGCAAAAAACTGCACGCAGGCAACTCGAGTTCGCGTCGGTTCACCACTGACACGGCGATAAGTTACGAAGTCGACTTATGGGGACGGCTGGCCAGTACGCGTGATGCTGCTGAATGGGAAGCTCTGGCGACCGAGTATGACCGGCGAGCCAGTGCTTTGAGCCTGATCGGCACTACCGCCCGACTGTACTGGCGCATCGGGCTTTTCAACGAGCTGCTCAGCAGCGCCCGGGAGAGTATCCGCTACGCCGAGCAGACTCTACGGTTAGTGCAGTCCCAGCGCCTGGCGGGTGCGGCATCCCGCCTGGAAGAGGCCCAGGCCGAGCAGGTGCTGGCCACGCAACGCGCCGTACTGAGCGACTATCAGCAGCAGCTTGAAGCGGCGCGCAATGCCTTGGCGATTGTGTTTGATCGAGCGCCGGAACACCGGCTCTCCGAGCTTGAGCAATTGCCGGCGGCGACATTGGCAAACGTGCCGGCGGGGTTGCCGGCTCATTTGATTGATCGTCGTCCGGATCTGCAGGCGGCCGAATGGCGATTGCGCCAGGCACTGTCGAACTATGATGCAACGCGGGCAAGTTTCTATCCCGGCTTTACGCTTACCAGCAGTCTGACCACTGGAGGTAGTCGAGAGCTGCACAATTTACTGAGTGACCCTGCGGGCGTGTTGGGGGTTGGCGTGACGCTGCCTTTTTTGCAGTGGAACGTGCGCAAGTACACTGTCGGTATATCGAAGGTGGACTATGAAGCCGCGATCATCGGTTTCCGCCAAGGCGTCTATGTGGCGCTGTTCGAAGTCGAGGATGCCCTGTCGGCGCGGGAACAGTTTGCGAATCAGGGAGCGCTGCGCGAGCAAGCCCTGGCGGCAGCGGTCAAGGCTGAAGGGTTGGCCGAGATTCGCTACCGCAGTGGGCAGACGGGGATCAAGGAGTGGCTCGACCTGCAAGAGACTCGTCGCTCGGCGCAAATTACTCTGGCGCAAAACCGCTTTGACCGATTGCAGGCGCAAATGGGCTTGTACCTCGCGTTGGGGGGCGGCTTCGGCCACTAAATTTTATTCCGGTATTAACGTCAAGTTATTGGGATGATGGTTTTGCAATTAAGGAAGATTGTGTTCGGGGTTTGGTTTTAGTTGGTTTCGTTTGATTGATATGGCCCGGTGTTTTTATGCAATTTAGGTTGTAGGGGTTTGTTTGTGTGTAAGTGTTGTTTTTTATTGTTTAATTAATCGATAGTGGATGGTTGCTAGCCAATTGATGTTGTTTTTGGTTGGGTTGGGGCGTAAGGTGGGCGCTCTTTCATTAGGGGTGAAATGATAGCTCGGCTTTTTGTCGATAGAGCTTTTGATGTGGGTGTGACATTTGTATTGATGCCTGACTTCAACGTTGCCGGCCAAGTGCCGAAGTGTTGAGTTGGTACTCTGTCTACGCATGTTTGAGGGCTTGTCGTACGAGGGGAGGGCTATGGTCGATCGAGTTAATAGCGGCGGCTTTCGTCTTTGATGAATTGACGGGTACTGAATCGCAGTGCTCTTGCTAAAGTCTCTAATTCAATGAGTGATTGGGTGCGAAGTGCCAACTTGCTGATTGAGGGGGGGACGTTCTTTTTGAAATGGAGGTCGTTATGTCACTGCGTATGGGTTTGGGTCTTACTTTGGCTGCAAGTTTGCTGGTTGGCGCTGTTGCTGTTCAGGCTAAACCAGCCGCCTGGTGGAAGTACCAATCGGCTTCGACCGGTCGCTTTATGTGCAGTAATGTTCCGCAAGCGCCGGGCTGGATTCGCTTCTCCGGTCCTTACAATAATGGCGGTTGCCGTTAAGTCGTACGGTACGACTAAGTAAGTAAAAAAGGCCTCTTCTCCTGGAAGGGGCTTTTTTATGGTTCTTCACGGAATCCCGGGAAACACAGAAACAAGAACGCCGATTTGATTGATGATGTTCGTGCGAGCAAACACATCTAACAAACCGGCGTTCTTATGCGCGATATTAATACTTTCCTTCCTTTTTGGGAGGGATTTTCTGTCGTCACCATCAAGCCCGATGGCGATGCTCTACAGATCGACCTGACGCCCCACGCCACCCGGTTTCCTTCCTGTGGCGGCTGCCAACAACCTTGTTCAACCACGCATGAGTACTGCCAGCGAGTCATTCGTGATTTGCCCATTCTCGGCCGAGCAGTGCGCCTCAGCGTGTTGCTCCGACGTGTCGGTTGTCGCGACTGTGGCAAACGCATGGAAGCCGTCAGTTGGCTGGATCGCTATGCCCGCATGACGCGCCGCCTGGCCGAGGCGGTCATTCAAGCCTGCGAACGCCTGCCCACAAAACACGTGGCTCAACTGTTCGGGCTGCATTGGGACAGCGTGCGGTTGCTGGAGCGTCGAGCCTTGCAAGCGGCGTTGAGTGTTTTGCCAAAGGCGCAGCCACGGCGCTTGGTAATGGATGAATTCGCGCTGTTCAAAGGTCATCGTTACGCCAGCGTCGTGCTGGACGCCGATACCCGGCGAGTGCTGTGGATTGGCGAAGGTCGCAGCCGTGCGGCGATCAGGCCATTCTTCGAGGAGCTGGGGCCAGAGGGTTGCGCTCGCATCGAAGCGGTGGCGATGGACATGAACACCGCCTTTGACCTGGAGGTTCGTCAGCACTGCCCAAAAGCGCGCGTGGTCTACGACCTCTTCCATGTGGTGGCCAAATATGGCCGAGAGGTGATTGATCGAGTCCGCGTCGACGAAGCGAATCGGCTACGTCATGACAAGCCTGCCCGAAAGGTCATCAAGCAGGCGCGATGGCTGTTGCTGCGCAACCCGCAGAACCTGAAAACGCCGGAGCAACAGGTCCGTTTGGAGGATCTGCTGGCGGCCAACCAAGCGTTGATGACGGTCTATTTGATGAAGGCTGAACTCAAAACGCTTTGGGCACCGAGCACCGCCTGGGGCTGGCGATCAGCCTGGCAGCAATGGCTGCGCCTTGCGCATGAAAGCGACATACCGCCTCTGATCCAGTTTGCCAAACGACTGAAGGGTTACTGGCGGGGCATCGTCAGCCGTGTTCGCTGGCCGATGCATACGGGCCAGTTGGAAGGCATCAACAATCGAATAAAGGTCATCAAACGGATGGCGTACGGTTACCGGGACAGCGAATTCTTTTTCATGAAGATCAAGAGCGTCTTTCCCGGTAATCCGTGAAGAACCATTTTTATACGTGACAGAAAAACAAAAGAAAAACCCCCGGCAAACCAGAAGTCTGTCGGGGGTTTTTCGTTCAGGCGTCTCGCAACGCCTGAGTCAGCTCAGCTTACTGGCAAGCTTCGCAATCCGGCTCGTCGATGGCGCAAGCCTTCGGAACTGGAGCAGGACCGGCAGGCGCTGCCAGGACCGAGTCGTCACCGTGGTTGCCGCCGCTGGAAACAGCGTTCAGCTTGCCGGTGTTGATGGTCGACTTCTCGGTGCTGGTCGCAGCCAGGGCACGGAGGTAGTAAGTGGTTTTCAGGCCACGGTACCAGGCCATGCGGTAGGTCACGTCCAGCTTCTTGCCCGAAGCGCCGGCGATGTACAGGTTCAGCGACTGAGCCTGGTCGATCCACTTCTGACGACGGCTTGCCGCGTCGACGATCCACTTGGTGTCAACTTCGAAGGCGGTCGCATAGAGCTCTTTGAGTTCTTGCGGGATGCGCTCGATCTGCTGCACCGAACCGTCGTAGTACTTCAGGTCGTTGATCATGACCGAGTCCCACAGACCGCGAGCCTTCAGGTCGCGAACCAGGTACGGGTTGATCACGGTGAATTCGCCCGACAGGTTCGATTTCACATACAGGTTCTGGTAGGTCGGTTCGATCGACTGCGAGACGCCGGTGATGTTGGCGATGGTCGCGGTCGGTGCGATGGCCATGATGTTCGAGTTACGGATGCCTTTCTGTACACGGGCGCGAACCGGTGCCCAGTCCAGGGATTCGTTCAGGTCGACATCGATGTACTTCTGGCCACGGGACTCGATCAGGATCTGTTGCGAATCCAGCGGCAGGATGCCTTTGGACCACAGCGAACCCTGGAAGGTCTCGTAGGCGCCGCGCTCGTCGGCCAGGTCGCAGGAAGCCTGGATCGCGTAGTAGCTGACCGCTTCCATCGACTTGTCGGCGAACTCGACGGCAGCGTCGGAACCGTAAGGGATATGCTGCAGGTACAGCGAGTCCTGGAAGCCCATGATGCCCAGGCCGACCGGACGGTGCTTGAAGTTGGAGTTCTTCGCTTGCGGCACCGAGTAGTAGTTGATGTCGATCACGTTATCGAGCATGCGCACGGCGGTGTTCACGGTGCGTTGCAGCTTGGCGGTGTCCAGCTTGCCGTCGACGATGTGGTTCGGCAGGTTGATCGAGCCCAGGTTGCAAACGGCGATCTCGTCCTTGTTGGTGTTCAAGGTGATCTCGGTGCACAGGTTCGAACTGTGGACCACGCCGACGTGCTGCTGCGGGCTGCGCAGGTTGCACGGGTCCTTGAAGGTCAACCATGGGTGGCCGGTTTCGAACAGCATGGACAGCATCTTGCGCCACAGGTCTTTGGCCTGGATGGTCTTGAACAGCTTGACCTTGCCCGGGTACTCGGTCAGGGCTTCGTAGTACTCGTAGCGCTCTTCGAAGGCCTTGCCGGTCAGGTCGTGCAGGTCCGGTACTTCGGACGGCGAGAACAGGGTCCACTTGCCGTCATCGAAGACGCGCTTCATGAACAGGTCAGGGATCCAGTTGGCGGTGTTCATGTCGTGGGTACGACGACGGTCATCACCGGTGTTCTTGCGCAGTTCGATGAACTCTTCGATGTCCATGTGCCAAGTTTCCAGGTAGGCACACACAGCGCCTTTGCGCTTGCCACCCTGGTTAACGGCTACAGCGGTGTCGTTCACTACTTTCAGGAACGGCACGACGCCCTGAGATTTGCCGTTGGTGCCCTTGATGTACGAACCCAGCGCACGAACCGGCGTCCAGTCGTTGCCCAGGCCACCAGCGAATTTCGACAGCATGGCGTTGTCGTGGATCGCGTGGTAGATGCCCGACAGGTCATCCGGCACGGTGGTCAGGTAGCAGCTCGACAGCTGTGGACGCAGGGTACCGGCGTTGAACAGGGTCGGGGTCGAAGCCATGTAGTCGAAGGACGACAGCAGGTTGTAGAACTCGATCGCGCGGTCTTCTTTGTGCTTCTCTTCGATCGCCAGGCCCATGGCCACGCGCATGAAGAAGATCTGCGGCAGTTCGAAACGCACGCCATCCTTGTGGATGAAGTAACGGTCGTACAGGGTTTGCAGGCCCAGGTAGGTGAATTGCTGGTCGCGCTCGTGGTTGATCGCCTTGCCCAGTTTTTCCAGGTCGAAGGTGGCCAGCACAGGGTTCAGCAGTTCGAACTCGATACCTTTGGCGATGTAGGCCGGCAGTGCCTTGGCGTACAGGTCGGCCATTTCGTGGTGAGTGGCGCTCTCGGCCACACCGAGGAAGCCCAGGCCTTCGCCGCGCAGGGTGTCCATCAGCAGGCGTGCGGTCACGAACGAGTAGTTCGGCTCGCGTTCAACCAGGGTACGGGCGGTCATCACCAGGGCGGTGTTGACGTCGTTCAGGGCCACGCCGTCGTACAGGTTCTTCAGGGTTTCGCGCTGGATCAGGTCGCCGTCGACTTCTTCCAGGCCTTCGCACGCTTCGGTGACGATGGTGTTCAGGCGGCCCATGTCCAGCGGCGCCAGGCTGCCATCGGCACGGGTGATGCGGATCGACGGGTGAGCGTTGACCGCTTCCTCGGCCGGTGCGTGGGCAGCGCGTTCTTTCGAACGACCGTCACGGTAGATCACGTAGTCGCGAGCCACTTTCTGCTCGCCGGCACGCATCAGGGCCAGTTCGACCTGGTCCTGGATTTCTTCGATGTGGATGGTGCCGCCCGATGGCATGCGACGCTTGAAGGTCGCGGTGACCTGTTCGGTCAGGCGGGCAACGGTGTCGTGGATTCGCGACGAGGCAGCAGCGGTGCCGCCTTCAACTGCGAGGAACGCTTTGGTGATGGCGACGGTGATTTTGTCATCGGTGTAGGGAACGACAGTGCCGTTACGCTTGATCACGCGCAGTTGGCCAGGCGCGGTGGCGGACAGATCCGAATTCGAATCAGCGGCCTGCGGCAAGGTGCCCTGCGGGTTCTCGCGAGTTGTGTCGGTTTGCATGGGGGAGTGTCTCCACATTCTCTATGTTTGTTTGGGCACCATCACGGTGCCCACCGTTCCGTCCTGAAGCACTACAACCGGCGAGCGCCGGGCATAACAACTTCGGGACAGTAGGAAGGGGGCTTTATCGAGCGCCGCTTCCATGCCGAAGTCTTTGGTCTCACGCCTTGGGCCTGAAACCTTGGTCCTTTGCAGGTGACAGTTGGGACTGCAACACCCGTACCGTTTTCACCACTCGGGGCCGAAACACAGTAGCCATCCGCACGCGCGGTTTGGTCTTTCAAAAATACGTATGGTTCAACCGGACAGAGGCAATAAAAGCGCTTGAAATTGGTGTCTGGTTTGTGTTTGGTTTTTTTGCGCAAAACCCTACATCTAGGGTTTTTTTAGCGCCGGGCTACAAGATAATGCGTTTTGGGGGGCGATTGCAACGTACTGCCTGTGGATAAACCTGTGCGTAAATTGTGTGTGAAAGAGGGAACCGGCGTGTAGGCCGCGACCTTGCTGGACCGGACCTTTTTTCAGCGATTTTCAACGATCGAAAACGGCCGGGCGGATTTTTAAGGGCGCGAACCCTATCACAAAAAACCCTGTTGTCCGAACGCATTTACCCGCTTGTGTTCTCGACGGGCGACGTTTATACAATCGGCCCAGCGTGTATACATTTTTATCCCCCCGAATCATTACAAAAAGACGGGTGGATCCTTCCTTATTGGTGTTTTTGGCAAGCAGAGGTCACCCGTGGAGCAAGAAGCCTGGCAGGTATTGATTGTGGAGGACGACCAGCGACTGGCCGAACTGACCCGCGATTACCTGGAAGCCAATGGCCTGCGTGTATCGATCGAAGGGGATGGTGCGCTCGCTGCGAATCGCATCATCAAGGAACAACCGGACCTGGTGATCCTCGACCTGATGCTCCCCGGTGAAGATGGCCTGAGCATTTGCCGCAAGGTCCGCGCCCGATATGACGGCCCGATCCTGATGCTCACCGCGCGCACCGATGATACTGACCAGATTCTCGGCCTGGACCTGGGTGCTGACGACTACGTTTGCAAACCGGTACGCCCGCGCCTGCTGCTGGCGCGTATCCAGGCACTGCTGCGTCGTAGCGAAACGCCCGAGGTCGCCCCGGAAAAACAGCGACGTCTACAGTTTGGCCCGCTGATCGTCGACAACGCCTTGCGCGAAGCCTGGTTGCAGGGCAACGGCATCGAGCTGACCAGCGCCGAATTCGACCTGCTCTGGCTATTGGTGGCCAATGCCGGGCGCATCCTCTCCCGGGAGGAGATCTTCACCGCGCTGCGGGGTATTGGCTATGACGGTCAGGACCGCTCCATCGATGTGCGCATCTCGCGCATCCGCCCGAAGATCGGCGATGACCCGGAGCATCCACGGCTGATCAAGACCGTGCGCAGCAAAGGCTATCTGTTCGTTCCCGAGGCTTGCGTAGACCAGTCCCTGTGAACTCGATCTTCCTGCGTATCTATGGCGGCATGTGCGCCGCGCTGATCCTGGTGGCGGTGCTCGGTGTGCTGGCGTTGCACCTGCTCAATGAGGTGCGCAGCGAGCAATACCGCGAGCGCCTGGCCCACGGCACGTTCTCGCTGATGGCTGACAACCTGCAACCGATGAACCAGACCGAGCGCCACCGGGCCTTGCTGGTGTGGGAGCGGCTGCTGGGGATTCCGCTGGCGCTGAAAACCTTTGCCGAGACCGACCTCGACCTGACCCAGCGCACCCGTGTGTTGCGCGGTCAGGCATTGGTGGAACAGACCGGGCCGCACGCGGCGAAGGTCTACAAGCTGGTCAGCGACAAGGAACAGTTGATGCTCACCGGGGAAGTGCAGCAGATCAGCGAGCAACTGGCCCGGGCGACCATCTACCTGTTGACCGATGAACTGGTGCGCACCCCGGTCGCCGACCAGCCCTTGCGCCTGGCGCAATTGAAGGAAAGCAAGGGCTTCGGCTTCGACCTGCGCCTGGTCACGGTTGACGAGGCGGACATGGACGAAGACCAGAGCCGCCGGGTGTCCGAGGGTGACACGGTGATGGCGCTGGGCAAGGGGGGCGATTCGATCCGGGTATTTGCCGGCATGGTCGGTACGCCGTGGGTCCTGGAAATCGGCCCGTTGTATCAGATGAATCCTTATCCGCCAGAATGGCTGGTGCTGATCGCCGCGCTGGGCCTGACACTGATCGGTTTGATCGTCTATCTGCTGGTGCGTCAGCTCGAGCGACGCTTGCGTGGCCTGGAGGCCGCCGCCACGCGCATTGCCAAGGGCAGCCTGGAAACCCGCGTGCCGGCGCGCGGCGCGGACTCGGTGGGGCGGCTGGCCTCGGCGTTCAACGGTATGGCTGAACACTTGCAGCAGTTGCTGGCGATCCAGCGCGAATTGGTGCGCGCGGTGTCTCACGAATTGCGCACGCCGGTGGCACGCCTGCGCTTTGGCCTGGAGATGATCGGTTCGGCCACCACGCCGCAAGCCCTGGAAAAATACTGCCAGGGCATGGACCACGACATCGAGGACCTCGACCGGCTGGTGGACGAGATGCTGACCTACGCGCGGTTGGAGCAGGGCTCGCCGGCGCTGAACTTTCAGCGGATCGATCTGGATGCCTTGGTCGATCAGGTGATCGAAGAGCTGGCGCCGTTGCGTGCCGATGTCACGGTGCAACGGGGCTTGTGTCTGTCGGCTGCCGATAACGACGACGCCTGGGTCGAGGCCGAGCCGCGCTACCTGCACCGGGCGATCCAGAACCTGGTGAGCAATGCCATGCGCCATGCGCAATCACGTGTGACCATCAGCTATCAGGTGGGGCAGCAGCGATGCCGGGTGGATATCGAAGATGACGGGCCGGGGGTGCCGGAGTCAGCGTGGGAGAAGATCTTTACGCCGTTCCTGCGTCTCGACGACAGCCGTACCCGCGCGTCTGGAGGCCATGGGTTAGGCCTGTCCATTGTGCGACGCATCATCCATTGGCATGACGGGCGCGCGTTGATCGGCAAGAGCAAGAGCCTGGGCGGGGCGTGCTTCAGCCTGAGCTGGCCGCGCAATCAGGAGAAGCGTTGAGCTCTCGTGTTGTCTGATATGGCCCCATCGCGAGCAGGCCTGACAGGCGCCAAAGACTTCAGGCCTTGATGCTGACCAGACTCAACAACTGCCCATCCTTGACCCCGAACTGCGCATCCAGCTCGGTGCCATTGCGCCATTCGCTGGACAGATCAGTGAGCAATCGCAACCGCACCTCACCCGACTCACTCCACTCCAGCACTTCGGCATGTTCGAAATAAAAGCGTTGCTGAACGATCGGATAGAGCGCCTTGAACAGGCTTTCCTTGACCGAGAAAGTCAGGGTGACCAGCAACGCCCTTTGATCGTGATCACCGGCCGCCATGCGCTGTAGCTCCGGCGGATTGAGGATTTCCCCGGCCAGGCGTTCGGCCCGTTCGGCATTGAGCAGGTTTTCCAGGTCCATGCCCAGGCCGCGCCAATGACTTTTGTTCGCCACGATCGCCGCGGCCCGGCCAGTGCTGTGGGTGATCGAGCCTGCGATATGAGCAGGCCAGACCGGTGCCCGGTCTTCACCGATGGCCGGAATGAAGCTCAAGCCTTCCAGTCGCTGTAGCGCGGCCCGGGCACACACCCGCCCGGCGAGAAACTCCGCCTGCCGTTTGGCGACAGAGCGCTGAATGCTCGCCGGCGCTTCGACAGCGCTGCGCTGAAAGTCATCGCTGGCCAGTCGGGCGCTATCGAAGTGAGTACTCAGCAGGACCGTATCGGGCAGCACAAACGGCAGCGGCCAATGGTCATCGAGGGGCGTGCAGCAGACGGGCAGGACGGGGGTTGAATTCATATCAGGCATTTTGCCGGGTTGGCTTGAGGCTGGGTAGTGGCAGATGGCTTTTGTGGCGAGGGAGCTTGCTGTGGCGAGGGGGCTTGTCGGAATGCCGCACCACCCCGTTGGGTGGCGGAGCCACCCCAAAACCTGCAACCGAGATTTGTCAGACATACGGTGTTTACCGAATTTACGACTGCTTCGCAGCCGAGCGGGACGGTGCGGCGATCCGACAAGCTTCCTCGCCACAGGGAGATGTGCTTTTCCTCAATAGTTGAGTTTCAGCTGAAGATCTTCTTGAAAAACGCCTGCATGTCCGCCCAGGATTTTTCATCCGCGGCCTTGTTGTAGCCAATGTCCGGTCCGCCATGGTCGCCATGGCCCAGTCGATCGGCATCCGGGTTGGTGAAGCCGTGCCTGGCGCCGTCGAGGCTGACGAATTGGTAGTCGTCGCCGGCCTTGTCCATCTCACTCTTGAAAGCCGTGATGTTTTCCGGGGTGACGATGCTGTCCAGCGCCCCGTGTTCCACAAGGATCTTCGCCTTGACGCTGCCTGGCGTCGCCGGCGTATTGGTCGCCAGCGCTCCGTGGGAACTCACCACACTTGCCAATGGCACGCCCTGTCTTGCGGCATTGAGCACCACGGCGCCGCCAAAGCAGTAGCCGATGGCGGCAATTTTATGCGGGTCGGTCTGTGGTTGTTTTTTCAGCAGGTCGAGCCCGGCCTGAAACCTCGCGCTCGACACGGCACTGTCTTTCGCCACGGCTTGCATGAAGGCCATGGCGTCCTTGGGGTGCTCGGTATTTTTGCCATCGCCATACATGTCAATGGCCAGGGCGCTGTAGCCCAGGCCGGCGAGATCCCGGGCGCGACGCTTGGCGTAGTCGTTCAGGCCCCAGAACTCATGTACCACCAGGACCCCGGGGCGCGGGCCTTTGATGGCATCGTCATAAGCGTAATAGCCGATCATTTTCGTGCCATCGGCACTTTGGTAGGGGATTTCCCGGGTCTGGATGGCGGCCTGGCTGAGCCCGCTCAAGGCCAGCAGGAGGACGGCGAGGAACATGCGCATGGTCGGAACTCCTGTTGAAACGTGTCGAATGATTCGGGACGGGCCGGTTCAGCCCAGGTTCAGAGTGTGTTCAGGGGGAGTTCAGGGCGCGGTGCGTAACCTTGCCCCGTACCCAAAAAACAAACGGCACATGAGGAAACTCCCCAATGACTGGATTCAAAAAACTGCTTCTGGCATTCGCGGTTCTGGGCGCAAGCACCGCGGCTTTCGCGTCCGACGACAACTTCGCCAGCCTTACTCTTGGACAGACCAGCGACAAGGTCAAAAAATCCCACGCCTTGAACGATAACCTCAATCACCCGAACGCCGATGGCGTGATCGGCAAGGACACCACCTGGGGTGTTCGTCTGGGCCAGCAAAACACCAAGGGCCGCTACTACGCCACTTACGACAATGTGTCGGGCTCGCACAACGGCATTAAACTGCGTCAGGAAAACCTCCTGGGCAGCTACGATCTGTTTTACCCGGTGGGCGGCAGCACCAGGCTGTTTGGTGGCGCCACGGCCGGCCTGACCAAAATGACTCAGGAGTCGCCAGGCTTCAGCCGCGACAGCGATATCGGCTACGCCATCGGTGGCCAGGTGGGGGTGCTGCAACAGGTTTCGCAGAACACCTCGGTTGAACTGGGTTACCGTTACCTGCGCAGCAACGCCAGCACCGAGATGAGTGAGCGCGGCGGCAGCAAGCAGGGGTCACTGGACCTGACCAGCAGCGCCCAGACTTACCTGTCCGCCAACTACGCTTTCTGACAAGCGTTTCGTGAACGGCCTGCGCCGGATCAGCCCGAGTGACTGATCCGGCGTTGCCATGTTAGCTATTGAGGTGCGACGTTGTGCCTCTGGAGATGTTGATTTGCCCGGGAGAGCGTTATGAAACTGCTGGTTGTCGAAGATGAAGCGCTGCTGCGTCATCACCTGCAAACCCGCCTGACGGAGAGCGGCCACGTGGTCGAGTCCGTGGCCAACGCCGAGGAGGCGCTGTATCAGACCGCACAGTTCAACTTTGACCTGGCGGTGATCGACCTTGGTCTGCCGGGCATGAGCGGGCTCGACCTGATCCGCCAGTTGCGTTCAAGTGGCAAGAGCTTCCCGATCCTGATCCTCACTGCGCGCGGCAACTGGCAGGACAAGGTCGAAGGCCTGGCCGCCGGTGCCGACGATTACCTGGTCAAGCCATTCCAGTTCGAAGAGCTGGAGGCCCGCCTGAATGCCTTGCTGCGCCGTTCCAGTGGTTTCACCCAGTCGACCATCGTTGCCGGTCCATTGCTGCTGGACCTGAATCGCAAGCAGGCGTCTCTCGACGAACAGCCGCTGGCACTGACCGCGTATGAGTACCGTATTCTCGAATACCTGATGCGTCACCATCAGCAAGTGGTACCCAAGGACCGCTTGATGGAACAGCTCTACCCGGATGACGACGAGCGTGATCCGAATGTGATCGAGGTGCTGGTCGGCCGTCTGCGCCGCAAACTGGAGGGACCGGGCGGGTTCAAGCCGATCGACACCGTGCGCGGCCTGGGCTACCTGTTCAATGAGCGTTGCACTTGATCCGTTCGCTGCGCATTCGCTTGATGCTCGCCGCCACACTGTTGGCAGTGTTGTTCATGTTGGCGTTGCTGCCGGCGATGCAGGGTGCCTTCAGCCTGGCGCTGCAGGACTCCATCGAGCAGCGCCTGGCATCCGACGTGACTACGCTGATCTCGGCCGCCCGGGTGGAGAACAACAGCCTGCAGATGCCGGCGCAATTGCCCGACGAGCGCTTCAACCTCACCGACAGCCGATTGCTAGGCTACATCTATGACCGTGAAGGGCATCTGGTCTGGCGTTCGAAGGCGACCCAGGAAGAACGCATCAATTACAAGCCGCGCTACGACGGACGTGGCAGCGAGTTTGCGCGGATCCGCGAAGCCAATGGCCAGGAGTTCTTCGTCTACGACGTCGAGGTCAAGTTGCTCGGCGGCAAAAGTGCGGCCTTCAGCATCGTGGCGCTGCAACCGGTTCGCGAGTACGAGCTGACTCTCGAAGGTCTGCGGGAAAATCTCTATCTGGGTTTTGGCGCGGCACTGCTGGTGCTGCTGGCGTTGCTGTGGATCGGTCTGACCTGGGGCTTGCAGGCATTGCGGCGCTTGAGCCAGGAACTGGACCAGATCGAAGGTGGCACCCGCGAAAGCCTCAGTGAGGAACATCCCCGGGAATTGCTGCGCCTGACCGGTTCCCTCAACCGATTGCTGCACAGTGAGCGTGAGCAGCGCAGTCGCTATCGTGATTCCCTCGACGACCTGGCCCATAGTCTGAAAACGCCACTGGCGGTGTTGCAAGGCGTTAGTGAGGACATGGCCCAGCGTCCAGAGGATCGCGATCAGGCCTGGGTGCTGCAAACCCAGATCGAACGCATGAGCCAACAGATCAGCTACCAGCTGCAGCGCGCCAGCCTGCGCAAAAGCGGATTGGTACGTCATCAGGTGCACTTGCGGCCGGTGCTGAAAAGCCTGTGCGACACGCTGGACAAGGTCTATCGCGACAAGCACGTGCACGTCGCGTTCGATTTGCCCGACCCGTGCTACGTACCGATCGAGCAGGGCGCTCTGTTGGAGATGATGGGCAACCTGCTGGAAAACGCCTATCGCCTGTGCCTGGGCGAAATACGCATCAGTGTGCGTGAAACCCTCAGCGGCACCGAGTTGTGTGTCGAGGACGACGGCCCCGGCGTACCACAGGATCAGCGCTCACGGATTCTCGAGCGCGGAGAGCGCCTGGACCGCCAGCATCCGGGGCAGGGCATTGGCCTGGCGGTGGTCAAGGACATCATCGAGAGCTACAGCGCGAAGCTGACCTTGGGCGATTCACCGATGGGCGGAGCGGCGTTCCGGATTCATTTTCCGGCGGTTTGAACGGGTCTCTGATAGTGGTCTTTTCCGGCCGCTATAGGTATCAAGCGTTAAACGACCGGCAACAATGTTTTGTTGGCGTTCAGCCGTTTGGTGGCAGGTAATAAGCCTCGCCTTAAAGACGACATGCACACGCAGAGCCTGTGTTGGTGCATGAGTGGATAGGGGCTGAAGCGTTACAAGCCACCAAAGGAGATAAAAATGGAAAGGAAGAAAGTTTGGCTGACGTTTGACGATGGTCCTCGGCAAACCCAGACCGAAACCGTGCTCGAAACACTGGCGCTGTTTGATATCAATGCAACGTTTTTTATTGTTGGCAATCTGGTTGCCAGGCAAGGCGAGCGTATCAAGCGCATCCTGGGCGAAGGGCACCGGATCGGCAATCACACTTACGATCATCTGAGACTGGTCGGCCAGGACAAGGACACCATCATCGATCAAATCAAAATGACGGAGCAGGCACTGGCTCCCTACCAGCAGCCGGACCTGATCATGAGGCCGCCTTATGGCGCTCACGATGCGCTGGTCGATCGCACTGTCGCCGAGTTGGGGTACCGGCAGGTTCTCTGGAGCGTGGATACCCTGGACTGGAACAGCAACTACCAACCGGGGGGCTGGGTATCCCATGGTGTTGAGCAAATAAGGAACAGAAAGAACTCCATTGTGCTGATGCATGACATACACGCGACCACGGCCAATAATCTTGGCCGGTTCATCGGACAAATAAAACTGCTGGGCGATGTGGATTTCGAATCACCGGCCACACTGGCGATTCCGCCGGTCAGCCAGTTGAACATGTATGTGGTTGTCAGGGGCGATACATTGTCCAAAATTGCCAGAGAGTTTTATGGTGATGCTGCCAGGTACCTACTGATCTTTAATGCGAACAGGTCGGTGCTGGATCATCCAGATAGAATTTATCCTGGCTTGTCACTGATCATCCCGCCTTTAGGGTAAGCGTTCGCAAAACCTGGGCGGGGTATTTCCGGGTGTGTTCGCAAGGACGCCAGTGATCACTGCGCAACGCGGGTGCTGAAACTCAGCTCTCCTGCGCCCGATAAGCCCCCGGCGTCAGCCCCGTCCACTTCTTGAACGCCCGGTGAAACGCCGACGGCTCGGAAAACCCCAGTTGCTCGGCGATCTGTTGCAATGACAGGTCAGCGCGGCTCAGGTGATAAATCGCGATGTCCCGGCGCAACTGGTCCTTCAGTTCCTGAAAGCTCGAGCCCTCTTCCCGCAAATGCCGGCGCAAGGTCTGCGGGCTGATGTGCAGGTGGGCGGCCACGGCTTCCAGGTCGGGCCAGCGTGAGCTGTCGCGACTGAGCAAGCGCCGCAGGCGGCTGCTCAAACTGTCGCCATCATCCGGGCGCGAGAGCAGGTCGGCGGGGGAGCGCTCGAGGAAATGCTTGAGGGTGCGTTCATCCTGCAACAGCGGCATCGCCAGGTAGCGGCTGTGAAACAGCAGGCTGCTCTGGGGGCTGGAAAACTCGAGCGGACAGGAAAACAGCAGGTCGTACTCGGCGCCGTGTTCGGGCCGCGGGTAGCTGAACGTGGCCTGTTCCAGGCGAATGCGCTGGCCGATCAGCCAGCTGCCGAAACGGTGCCAGATCACCAGCAGGCTTTCGCTGAGGAAATGATCGGGGTCCCAAAGCTGCGAGTCGTCCAGGCTCAGGCGAACCCATTCATCTTCGCGGCTCAGGGTCAAACGCGGAGCCCCGGAGAATAGGCTATAAAACAATAAGCCGCGATTGAGTGCCTTATCCAGGTTGCGGCAGTGAATCACGGCATGGCACATCATCGCGAAGCTGCCCGGCCTGCTTGGGGCTTGCCCGAACCCCAGGTACTCGTCATCCAGTGCCAGCCATAACGCCTGGATCAGTTGGGTGAATTGCTCCGGAGCGATGCGTGCCCGGGGCTCGTCCAGCAACTCGGGGCTGATGCCCAGTTGCTGTAGCAGGCCCGAATACTCGTAGCCGTGCCGACGCGCACCACCGAGGGCGGCGCGGGCGAAATGACTGGCGATGGTGCGTTCGCGCATGGCAGCAGATCCGATCGTTGATCGACGGATGGTAGCTGCGCACTGCGGGCATGAACAGGGCGGATATCCGCCAAATAGCAGGACGACTTCTAGTGGAAGGGCGGAAATCCGCCACATGCTTGTAACCGTTCGATGACAGGGAATTCGCTGCAACCCCGGATATCAAAAGGCTTGCAGGGATTTTGCGGAAGGTGGCACGGGCCTTGCGATACAACGAGCAGATGCCTGCCGTTGTGCAGCTCGAAAAAACAAATCCCTCCAGTGCAGGAGGGTTCGCAATTGCGGTGTTGCGGGCAACAGATGGATGTTGTCACCGGGCACCCTTGAGGAACTTTGCAATGACGACTCGTCAGCCACTGTACAAATCCCTGTATTTCCAGGTGATCGTTGCAATTATCATCGGTATCGCACTCGGTCACTTCTATCCACAGTTTGGTGTGGCCGTTAAACCACTGGGTGACGGGTTCATCAAACTGATCAAAATGATCATCGCCCCGATCATCTTCTGCACCGTCGTCAGCGGTATCGCCGGCATGCAGGACATGAAAGCAGTCGGCAAGACTGGCGGTTACGCACTCCTTTACTTTGAAATCGTATCGACCATCGCATTGCTGGTGGGTCTGGTCGTGGTCAACGTCGTGCAGCCGGGCAATGGCATGCACATCGACGTCGCCACCCTTGATGCCTCCAAGGTTGCCGCTTATGTTGCAGCCGGTGCTGACCAAAGCGTCGTCGGCTTCCTGCTGAACGTGATCCCGGCCACCATCGTCGGCGCCTTTGCCACCGGTGACATCCTGCAAGTGCTGATGTTCTCGGTGATTTTCGGTTTCGCCTTGCATCGCCTGGGTGCCTACGGCAAGCCGCTGCTGGACTTCATCGATCGCTTCGCCCACGTGATGTTCAACATCATCAACATGATCATGAAGCTCGCGCCAATCGGTGCCTTCGGTGCCATGGCCTTCACCATCGGTGCCTACGGTGTCGGCTCGCTGGTGCAACTGGGTCAACTGATGGCCTGCTTCTACATCACTTGCCTGCTGTTCATCCTGGTCGTGCTGGGCTCCATCGCCCGCCTGCACGGCTTCAGCGTGCTGAAAATGATCCGCTACATCCGTGAAGAACTGCTGATCGTGCTGGGTACTTCTTCTTCGGAATCGGTGCTGCCACGCATGCTGATCAAGATGGAGCGTCTGGGCGCGCAGAAATCTGTCGTGGGTCTGGTGATCCCGACCGGCTACTCGTTCAACCTCGACGGTACCGCCATCTACCTGACCATGGCCGCGGTGTTCATTGCCCAGGCAACCGATACGCACATGGACATCACGCACCAGATCACCCTGCTGGTGGTGTTGCTGCTGTCGTCCAAGGGCGCTGCGGGCGTAACCGGTAGCGGTTTCATCGTACTGGCTGCCACCCTGTCCGCCGTGGGCCACCTGCCGGTTGCCGGCCTGGCGCTGATCCTCGGTATCGACCGCTTCATGTCCGAAGCCCGTGCCCTGACCAACCTGGTCGGCAACGCCGTGGCCACCATCGTTGTGGCCAAGTGGGTCAAGGAACTGGACACCGACGTGCTGCAAGCCGAGCTGGCCTCGGGCGGTCGCGGCATTGCCGACGAGCCTAAAGACGATGTTTTGGGCCACGTCGAAGAGGTAGCCCCGGCTAACGCCAAGTAAGCCTTGTCCTGATGAAAAACCCGCTTCGGCGGGTTTTTTCATGCCCGACGTTTGAGCGTAACGGTCACTGTACATGGCGCATAAGGTGATTGCCGCAATGCCAGTGGCTGCCTAGTCTGGGTGCATCGTTAAGGGAGAACGCTCATGCTCGGTCCACTGGCATCACTCAAGGTTCTGGATTTCTCGACACTGCTGCCGGGGCCGTTCGCCTCGTTGCTGCTGGCGGACATGGGCGCCGAAGTACTGCGCATCGAATCACCGACGCGCATGGATCTGCTGCGGGTGTTGCCACCCCACGATCAAGGCGTGTCAGCCAGTCATGCCTACCTCAATCGCAACAAGCGCAGCCTCGCTCTGGATCTCAAGCAGCCTGAGGCGCTGGAGGTGATCAGGTCGTTGCTGCAGGACTACGACATCGTGCTCGAGCAGTTCCGTCCAGGTGTCATGGAGCGTCTTGGCCTGGGTTACGAAGCCCTGAAGGCGATCAATCCGAAACTGATTTATGTGTCGATCAGCGGCTACGGTCAGACGGGCCCCTACAAGGACCGCGCCGGCCATGACATCAACTACCTGGCCCTGTCCGGGCTCGCGAGTTACACCGGCCGAACCAACAGTGGGCCGCTGCCATTGGGCATGCAGGTGGCGGATGTCGCCGGTGGCTCGCTGCACGGGGTGATTGGCTTGCTGGCGGCGGTCATTGCCCGGCAGCAAACCGGTCAGGGCCAGCACCTGGATGTCAGCATGACCGACTGCGCGTTCAGCCTGAATGCGATGGCGGGTGCCGGGTATCTGGCCTGTGGCGTCGAGCCGGGTCCGGAAAACCAGGTGCTCAACGGCGGTAGCTTCTATGACTATTACCGCTCACGGGATGGGCGCTGGCTGTCGGTGGGCAGCCTGGAACCGGCGTTCATGAAGCAGTTGTGTACGGCGTTGGGGCTGGAGGATTTGGCCGGTCTCGGCCTGTCACCGCAAGCGGCGCATCAGAAACAGCTTAAAGACGCGCTGAAGGTTGAATTCGAAAAGCATGACTTTGCCGATTTGCGCGCGCTGTTCGCCGAACTGGATGCTTGTGTCGAACCGGTGTTGAGCCTGGGAGAAGCGCTGCGTCATCCGCAGTTGCAGGCGCGGGAGTTGGTGACCGAAGTGCCCCGTGGCGATGGCTCGTCCCAGGCGCAGATGGCTTGTCCGCTGAAGTTTTCGCAAGGGTTGCCTGAGCCCCGGCATGTTGGCGCGGCGTTGGGGCAACATACGGATCAGGTGTTGGGGGAGTTGGGGTTCAGTGCGCAGAGGATTGAAGAGTTGCGGCGATCCAAGGTGATTCTCTAGTGCCTGTCAGGCCGCCATCGCGAGCCTGCTCGCGATAGCGGCGTCACAAACACCGAAAATCCAACTACTCGACCCGCATCTCCCCACTGAACACCAGGGTATTGCGACACCGTCGGCACAAATACCGCCGACCTTGCCGAACCAGGCTGTGGCGCTGCGCCGAGAACGGGAAGTCGCTGTCGGCGCACGGGCACTTGTAGATGTAGCGGGTCACGCTGCGGCGTTTGACGTCATAGGTGTGGCAGCGGTTGGGCGGCAGTTCGTACACACCGCGCATGATCAATTGCCACTCTTCGCCATGGGGCTGGATGCGGTCGCCGAACAGCTGGTGGGCAATCAGGTGCGCGACTTCATGGGCCACGGTCTGCTTGAGGAAATCTTCGGTGTTTTCCCGGTACAGCTGCGGGTTGAAGCGCAGTAGGTTCTCGTGCAAATGCGCGACACCGGCTTTTTGCCCGCGCAGCTTGAGGCTCACCACGGGGCGCTTGAAAGGTCGTTTGAAAAAGGATTCGGCTAGTTGGAAACAGTCTTCGACGCGGGTATTGAGTTGCTCGGGCATGCTTGATGGATCTCCAGAGCACTCGAGTATGCCGCAACCCTCGGACCTTGCGAATCGCCAAGTTGCCGAATGGTCGTGTGCGTTCTCGTTGCTGAAGAATGAAAAGGCCGCCTTGCGGCGGCCTTTGTCGGCAGTTC
Source organism: Pseudomonas sp. P4_B4 (assembly GCF_056402255.1). NCBI lineage: Bacteria > Pseudomonadati > Pseudomonadota > Gammaproteobacteria > Pseudomonadales > Pseudomonadaceae > Pseudomonas > Pseudomonas sp. P4_B4. Next base: position 122,733 of record NZ_JBFUHS010000023.1, on the reverse strand, counting down.
TGACTTTCAGTGATGAGCGGTTAACTGGTGTAGACCGGGCCCACGCCGAGTCCCCAGACAATTACAGTGAACGCCATGATGGCGACCAGCACCACCAGGCCTACGGCGAGCACCGAGCTTGAAAACAGGAAGCCCTCGTCAGATGGAATGTTCATGAACGTCGGCAAGCCCACGTACAGCAAATACACCGTGTAGCAGATGGCGGCGGTGCCGACGATCATCCCCAGCCACAAGTGCGGGTACAAGGCGGCGAGGCCGCCGATGAACAACGGTGTAGCGGTGTAGGTTGCAAACGCAATGCAGCGGGCGAGGCTTGGGTTGGCGTCATAGGTGCGGGCCATCCAGTGGATGAATGCGCCCATTACCGCGACACCACCGAGCATCGCCAGGTAGGACATGACCGTCATCCATATCGCGCTTTCTACGGTCAGCATCACGGGAGCCCGATTGCCGATGACCCAGCCGACCTGTGTGGTGCCAATAAAGGCAGACACGGCGGGGATCGCCGCCAGGATCAGCGTATGGGTCAGGTACATGTGGCTGATGCTTTCCTCCTGGTCGCCACGGATTTCTTTCCATTCTTGGTCAGGGTGGGTGAAGAGCCCCACTACGTGATGGATCATGCCAGTCACTCCTCTTGTTTTACCGTCGCCCCCCAGTGGAGCGCCTACGGGCCAATACGGCCAAGTAAGTTATAGGTCTGAATTTGTACGTGACCTTATGTCGCAGTATAGGGAGGAGTTTCCCCAGAGGGAGTAGGGGCTTTAGAGCAAATCGCGCTGTAAACACAGTTGTTAATCGCCGCGAGGTCTGTGGCGAACAGCCCTTTTGGCGAGGCACTTCGCCCCTGAGGTGTTTTTGCGTAAAATGCCGGCCTTTCGTCACATCTCACGGATTTCGCGTCATGGGCACACTCACGGTCAACCAGAACAAACTGCAAAAGCGCCTTCGCCGACAGGCCGGTGAGGCGGTTGCCGATTTCAACATGATTGAAGACGGCGACAAGGTCATGGTCTGCCTGTCCGGTGGCAAGGACAGCTACACCATGCTCGATGTGCTGATGCACTTGCAGAAGGTCGCGCCGATCAAGTTCGAGATCGTGGCCGTGAACATGGACCAGAAGCAGCCGGGCTTCCCGGAGCACGTATTGCCGGCCTACCTGAAAGAACTGGGTATCGAGTACCACATCGTCGAAAAAGACACTTACTCGGTGGTCAAGGAACTGATTCCGGAAGGCAAAACCACCTGCTCGCTGTGTTCGCGCCTGCGTCGCGGCACGCTCTACACCTTCGCCGACGAAATCGGCGCGACCAAGATGGCCCTCGGTCACCACCGCGATGACATCGTCGAGACGTTCTTCCTGAACATGTTCTTCAACGGTTCGCTCAAGGCCATGCCACCGAAGCTGCGCGCCGACGATGGGCGCAACGTGGTGATCCGCCCGCTGGCCTACTGCAATGAAAAAGACATCCAGGCCTACTCGGACTTCAAGCAATTCCCGATCATCCCGTGCAACCTCTGTGGTTCCCAGGAGAACCTGCAGCGTCAGGTGGTCAAGGAAATGCTGCTGGACTGGGAGCGCAAGACCCCGGGCCGTACCGAGAGCATTTTCCGTAGCCTGCAGAACGTGATCCCGTCGCAACTGGCGGACCGCAACCTGTTCGACTTCACCAGCCTGAAGATTGACGAAAGCGCGGCTCCACCTTTGTGGGTGGGAGTCTGTGGTGAGGGGGCAAGCCCCCTCACCACAGACTCGCTCCCACAGGTTTTTCGTTTACCTCAGGAGAGGGCATGCGCGATTACAAGTGGCTCAATGAATACTGTCTGAACCGCTTCGGTTCGGCGGCTGAACTGGAGGCCCATCTGCCCGTTCCCAAGACTCCGGCACAACTGCGCAAGATCAGCGACGATCGCTACCTCTCGATGATGGCACTGCGTGTATTTCGCGCCGGGCTCAAGCACAGCCTGGTGGATGCCAAGTGGCCGGCTTTCGAAGAAGTGTTTTTCAAGTTCGACCCGGAAAAAGTCGTGCTGATGAGCGCCGAGCATCTGGAACGGCTGATGCAGGACACGCGGATCATCCGTCACCTGGGCAAGCTCAAGAGCGTGCCGCGCAATGCGCAGTTCATACTGGACGTGGCCCATGAAAAGGGCAGCTTCGGTGCGCTGATCGCCGATTGGCCGGTGACCGATATCGTCGGGCTCTGGACCTTCCTGAAAAAACGCGGACATCAGTTGGGCGGGCTGTCAGCCCCGCGCTTCTTGCGGATGATCGGCAAGGACACCTTTGTACCGAGCTATGACGTGGTGGCGGCGCTGAATGCGCAGGACATCATCGACAAGGTGCCGAGCAGTCTGCGCGACCTGGCTTTGGTGCAGGACGTGTTCAATCAGTGGCATGAAGAAAGTGGTGGGCGGCCGATGAGCCAGATTTCGATGATGCTGGCTTATACAGTGAATCATTAAGACCGTGTCGCCCCAATCGCGAGCAGGCTCGCTCCCACATTGGATTGCATTTCAATGTGGGAGCGGCGGTGCGACGATTCGACTTGCTCGCGAAGGCGTCGGATCAGGCAACAGAGATTTCGCCTTCACCCGCCAGCTTACGGTTCAACTGATAGCGCCAGCGCACATACAACAGCGCCGAGCAGAACACCGCCAGGCTCGCACCCATCTCCAGCAAACCGAAGATTTGCCGGTTCGGGTCATAGGCCGCCAATGCACCCTTGATGAAATACAGGTTCACCACAAAGCACATCCACGAATGCCCGCGAGGGCTGCCGATGATCATCCCCGGCGCCAGAATCAGCAATGGCACCAGTTCGATCAACAGGATCACCCAGGGGCGTGCCCCATGCAGGTCGGCAATCGCCAGGTAGTAAACACACAGCAATCCCACCAGGCCGAAAAAGCACAGCAGGCTGATGGCACGCATCGCCTTGGCGCGTGGTTGGAGCCATTCGAGGGCGGGTAGAATCTTCGGCTTCTTGGCCACCTCAGCTCTCCAGTTTCTGTGCGGTCTTGGCCAGGCGCATACCCAGCGCGCGGCACAGCGCCACTTCATGGGCATCCAGACCGCTTTTGCCGTCGGCACCAGCGTGGTGGCTGGCGCCGTAAGGCGTACCGCCGCCCTGGGTTTCCAGCAGCGCCGACTCGCTGTAGGGCAGGCCGGTGATCAGCATGCCGTGGTGCAGCAACGGCAGCATCATCGACAGCAGCGTGGTTTCCTGGCCGCCGTGCAGGCTCGCGGTGGAGGTGAACACACCCGCCGGTTTGCCCACCAGGGCGCCGGTCAGCCACAAATTGCTGGTGCCATCGAGAAAGTACTTGAGCGGCGCCGCCATGTTGCCGAAGCGGGTCGGGCTGCCGAGCGCCAGGCCGGCGCAGTTCTTCAGGTCGTCGAGGCTGGCATACAGCGCACCTTCGTCGGGAATCTCCGGCGAAACGGCTTCGCACTCGCTGGAAATCGCCGGCACCGTGCGCAGGCGGGCCTCAAGCCCGGCCTGTTCGACGCCACGGGCGATCTGCCGGGCCATTTCGTTGGTCGAGCCGCTGCGGCTGTAGTACAGAACCAGAATGTACGGTGCACTCATGGCAACAGTTCCAGGATCTGTTCCGGTGGGCGGCCGATGATGGCCTTGTCGCCGACTTCGAGAATCGGTCGCTCCATCAGTTTCGGGTGGGCGGCGATGGCGGCGATCAATTGCGCTTCGCTCAGGCTGTTGTCAGCCAGGTCGAGGGTCTTGTACTCGTCCTCGCCGGTGCGCAGCAATTGCCGGGCGCTGATCCCGAGTTTGCCCAGCAGGCTCTGAATCTGCGCGGCGTCCAGCGGGGTTTCCAGGTAGCGGACCACGGTCGGCGTCAGGCCACGGGCTTCAAGCAGTTCGAGCGCACCGCGGGATTTCGAGCAGCGCGGGTTGTGATAAAGCGTCAGATCGGTCATGAGCGGGTCGCATCTTGCGTAAGGTGGCGGCTATTCTAACTGTGCAGCGCGCAATCCAGAACCGTGAGAGGCGATGGGTCGCAGGCGCAATCAATTTTTGACAAGGAACACGACATGACAAGGCGACTGGCAGCAGCATTGACGATCATCGGAGCGTTGATGCTGGGGGGCTGCGGTAATGACTATGGCATCGACCAGGACGGTCATAAAATCGCCTCTGACCGCCTGGACGGCAAATGGCTGGTGCTTAACTACTGGGCAGAATGGTGCGGGCCTTGCCGTACCGAGATCCCGGAATTGAACACCCTGGCAGAGCAACTCAAGGACAAGAAAATCGGTGTGTTCGGGGTCAACTTCGACAATGTCCAGGGGCAAGAGTTGAAGGGCGCGAGCGAGAAATTGGGGATCAGGTTCACCGTGCTGGCCCAGGACCCTTCCGAACTGTTCGAGTTGCCGCGCAGCGAGGCGTTGCCGGTGACGTACATCATCGATAACAAGGGCAAGGTACGTGAGCAGTTGATGGGTGAACAGACGGCGGCGGGGGTGATGGCGAAGCTTGAGGCGTTGCAGGCGAAAAACTGATCAGATGATCGATTTCACTGTAGCCAGGGGCTTTTTGTGGTGAGGGGGCTTGCCCCCTCGCCACAGGTTTCTCGGGATACCCAGTAAGGATCAACCCTCCTCAAGCCACCAACGCAGCGGCTTGCCTTCGGCTGGCCAGAAGCGCATCTGCTCGATCGGGGAGACGTCCCAGCGCTGGACGTTTTCCAGGGCCTGGAGGAAGCGTTTTTCCTGTTCCATCAGCGCTGGCGCGCACAGTTTGCGGGTGCTGCCGATTTTGCCGAAGGTCAGTTTGTCGCTATCGAGGGTGTACGGCGCGAACCAGTGGTTGCATCCGCCATTGCCGTAGGCCCGGCCGTCTTCGCCGAGGGTGATGGTCAGGTGGCTGTAGTCCATCAACGGCCGCTCGCCGATCCACTCCAGAATGTAGCTGCGGTTCTGTTGCAGTTGCACCGGCTCGGAGGCGCAACCCAGCAGGCTGGCGCTGACCATAGTGGTCAGAGCGAGGCGTTTCATCACGCAGGCTCCTGGCATTTCGGGCACAGGTGTTTCTCGCCAGCGGTGGTCCAGCCCAGCTCGGCAATCCGCGCGGTGGCGGCAGGTTTTTCGGCCTTGTTGCCCAGCTTGGCATCGACGGCGAACTCGAAGCTCAGAGCTTTGGCGCAGCTGTCACAGTTCACTTGCCAGGTGTGGATGGCCAGTTCGCCGAACACCGGGCCACTGGCCACCGCGACCCATTGGCCGGGCGGGTTGATCAGGTGGCGAACCGTTTCGACGGTCAGGCGCATGGACAAGTCCTTGGCACCCTTGAGGGTCACGACCAGCACGTCGTTGTTGCGAATCGAGCCACCGTTGCCGGTGACCTGATAACGCCCTGGCACCAGGGCGCGGCATTCGGTGAGGGTGTGTTGCGGGTTCATCAGGCTGTAGCGGAAATCGTGTTCGACCATGGGTCCTCCAAATATGCGCGATATGCTATCACGGGCTTGCACGCCGCATCGCGCAGGCAGATGACCTTCGATCCGTTTCAGTCTCCCGTCACCTGGTTTTCCGGTGTGCCCGCCGTCCAGGCTGCAATGTTGCGCAATGTGGTGGTGGCAATCGCGTCCAGCGCTTCGCGGGTCAGAAAGGCCTGGTGCGCGGTGACGATCACGTTGGGGAAGGTCAGCAGCCGTGCCAGCACATCGTCTTGCAGCGGCAGGTCGGAGCGGTCCTCGAAGAACAACTGCGCCTCTTCCTCATACACATCCAGCCCCAGGTAACCCAGACGACCGTCTTTCAAGGCATCGATCAGCGCCGGGGTGTCCACCAGGCCGCCACGTCCGGTATTGATCAGCATCGCGCCCGGTTGCATGTGCGCCAGGGATTGGCGGTTGATCAAGTGCTTGCTCTGCTCGTTGAGCGGGCAGTGCAGGCTGATGATCTGCGATTCGGCCAGCAGCTGCGGCAGGCTCAGGTAGCGCGCGCCGAGGGCTTCGACCTGCGGGTTGGGACAGGGGTCGTAGGCCAGTAGCTTGCAGCCGAAACCGTGCATGATTTTGGCGAAGGTGGCGCCAATCTGACCGGTGCCGACCACGCCGACGGTCTTGCCCACCAGATCGAAACCGGTCAGCCCCTGCAGCCTGAAATCCCCATCGCGGGTGCGGTTACAGGCTCGGGGCAAGCGGCGGTTGAGTGCGAGGATCAGCGCCACTGCATGTTCGGCCACCGCGTGGGGCGAATAGGCCGGGACGCGCACGATGGCCAGTCCCAGACGTTTTGCCGTCGGCAAGTCGACATGGTTGTAACCGGCCGAGCGCAGGGCGATCAGGCGTGTGCCACCGGCGGCCAGGCGTTCGAGTACCGCCGCGCCGAGGTCATCATTGATGAACGCGCAGACCGCTTCATATCCCTGGGCGAGCGCCACTGTGTCGAGGCTCAGGCGCGCAGGCTGAAATTGCAGCTCGATGCCGGCAGGTTGTTCGGCAGCGAGAAAACTGTCGCGGTCGTAGTTCTGGCTGCTGAAAAGAATCGTACGCATGCGGTGCTCCTTGAAGGTGGCCTGCGCCGTTGAGCAAGCCGGCATTCGACAGTCGTCAGGTTAGCTCGCCGGCAGCCCTTCGCGATTGCGCTGCATCAAGCATTCATGCGCGCCTGGGCTGCCAGGCGATTGATTGCCCGGTCGAGCTCTTCCAGTGCCACGCTGGCTTTCGGGTCCTGTTGCTTGAGCAGGGTTTCGCTGCGTTGGCAGGCCGCACGCAATTGCGGTACGCCGCAGTAACGCGTCGCGCCATGCAGGCGATGGACCCGTTCGATCAGGGCGTTGTGGTCGTTACTTTGCTGAGCGAGGCGGATGGCTTCGCGGTCAGCCTCCAGGGACGCCAGCAGCATCGCCAGCATGTCCGCCGCCAGATCAGCCTTGCCAGCGGCCAGGCGCAATCCTTCGTCGTGGTCGAGCACCAACAGGTCATGGGCACCAGCATGCCCATCGCCGGAGCGCTCCGGGCTGTGATTGCGCAGCGCCAGGCCGCTCCATTTCAGCACCACCTGGGCCAATTGCCGTTCGCTGATCGGTTTGGTCAGGTAGTCGTCCATGCCGCTTTGCAGCAGCGCGCGTTTTTCGTTGGCCATGGCGTGGGCGGTGAGGGCCACGATCGGTAGCGGCGTGCAATGACGTTCGCTTTCCCACTGGCGGATCGCCTCGGTGCTCTGGCGACCGTCCATGCCGGGCATCTGTACGTCCATCAATACCAGATCGAATGTCTCGTTCTGCACCGCCCTGATGGCGGCATAACCGCTTTCCACCGCGAGTACCTTGGCACCCATGTCTTCGAGCAGGGTCTGCACCAGCATCAGGTTGGCCGGATTGTCGTCGACGCAAAGCACCTTCGGGGCTCGGCTGGACACTGGTTCGCCCGGTTCGCTGCGCATCGGTCGCGGGTTGACCAGGTCCGACAGGGAGCGTCGCAGCTTGCGGGTACAGGCCGGTTTCGCCTGGAGCTGGCTGTGGGGGTTGGGCACGGAAAGATGGAACAGCGTCTGTTCCGTGGTCGGGCACAGCACCAGCACTTTGCAGCCAAGATGTTCGAGGTCCCAGATGTGCTGGTTGAGGCGTTCCGGCGGCATGTCGTTGCTGGTGATGCCGAGCACTGCAAGGTCGATCGCCTGATCGGTCTGGTGGGCGGCGGTGACGCCATTGGTCAGGCTTTCCAGGGTGTTGAACGGTGTGGTGCTGAGACCGCAGTCTTCCAGTTGGTGCTGCAACGCCTGCCGGGCCAGTTCGTGGTTTTCCAGCACCGCCACCCGGCGCCCGAGCAGCGGCGCGGCGGGCAGGTCTTCGGCATCGTCGCGGGTTTTCGGCAGGCTCAGGCTGATCCAGAATTCCGACCCTTCCCCCGGCGTGCTGTCGACGCCGATCTCGCCGCCCATCTGTTCGATCAAACGTTTGGAAATCACTAGGCCCAGGCCAGTGCCGCCGGGTTGCCGCGACAGCGAGTTGTCGGCCTGACTGAAGGCCTGGAACAGGGCGCGTACGTCCTGGTTCGACAGGCCGATGCCGGTGTCCTGAATGCTGATGCGCAGCTGCACGGTGTCTTCGTGTTCTTCTTCGAGCATGGCGCGGGCGACAACGGTGCCTTCGCGGGTGAACTTGATCGCATTGCTCACCAGGTTCGTCAGGATCTGCTTGAGCCGCAGCGGGTCGCCCACCAGTGACAGCGGTGTGTCCCGATACACCAGGCTGACCAGTTCCAGCTGCTTGGCGTGGGCGGCCGGGGCGAGGATGGTCAGGGTGTCCTGGAGCAGGTCGCGCAGGTTGAACGGAATATGGTCGAGCACCAGCTTGCCGGCTTCGATTTTAGAGAAGTCGAGAATCTCGTTGATGATCCCCAGCAGGCTGTCGGCGGATTTTTCGATGGTACCCAGGTAGTCGAGCTGGCGTGGGGTGAGCTCGCTTTTTTGCAACAGGTGGGTGAAGCCGAGAATGCCATTGAGTGGCGTGCGGATTTCATGGCTCATGTTGGCCAGGAATTGGGACTTGATCCGGCTCGCTTCCAGGGCTTCCTTGCGCGCCAGATCCAGCTCGATGTTCTGGATCTCGATGGTTTCCAGGTTCTGGCGCACGTCCTCGGTGGCCTGGTCGATGCTGTGCTGCAATTCTTCCTGGGCGTTTTGCAGGGTGCCGGCCATGCGGTTGATGCCGGAGGCCAGTTCGTCCAGTTCCTGGCTGCCGAGGGGCGGCAAGCGGGTCTCCAGGTGGCCGTCCTTGAGTTGGGCCACGGCCTGCTTGATCTGGCTCAACGGCCGATTGATCGTGCGGCCCATGCGCACGGCCAGCAGTGCCGCACCCGTCAGTCCCGCAGCGATCAGCATCAGGCTGGCGAACAGGCTGCGGTAACCGCGCAACAGCATGCCGTTATGGGACAGTTCAAGCTCGACCCAGCCGAGCAGGCGGTCGGCTTCTTCGGGAATCACGTCCCCGGCCAGGTTGCGGTGTTTGCCGAATACCGGCAGCAGATAACGGGTCGCATCGCTGCCACTGCGGCGCAGCATTTGCGTGCCACTGCCAGAGGGCGTCTGATTGAGCATGGTCGGGCCGGCGTGGGCCAGCAACGTGCGGTCGGGAGCCAGGAAGGTCACGGCCCGTACGTCGGTTTGTTCCAGGGCCTGGGTGGCGATGCGTTCGAGCAGTTCGTTGTCCTGATGGCCCATGGCTGGCGCCACCAGTGGAGCCAGTTGCTCGGCGATCATTTCGCCGCGCTGCATGAGTTGGGTTTGCAGGTCAGCCTGTTGCATCCAAGTAAAATAACCCCCCAGCACCAACGCCATCAGGCTGGTTGGCAACAGGGTCAGCAATAGCACGCGGCCTTTGATTCCCAGTTTCTTGAGCACGCATCTCTCCTGCATCCCGCTATTTATAGGCCTGTACATGCATCCGCCATGCACCACTTGCGCAGTGTAGCGATTTGCTCGCGGGCAATCCTCGTAAAAATGGTGCCGTCATTCGTCGGCCCGGACGACTCAATGGCGATACGGACAAACGGTGGGTTGCCCCTGGCGAGGCAATCTTGAATAATCGTTCAACTGAGAATTATTTGCAGATAGTCATGACTCCCATTACTGCTGGCCTCCCCCGAATCCTGTCCATCGAAGACGACCTTGTGCTCGGCGCCTACGTTCATGAGCATCTGGACCGCAGCGGCTTTCAGGTGACCTGGTGCCAAAACGGCCAGGATGGCTTGGACATTGCCCGCCGACAGCCTTTCGACGTGGTGTTGATGGATATCCTGCTGCCGGGCATGGACGGCCTGGCGGTACTGACCCAGTTGCGCCAGAGCCATTCCACCCCGGTGTTGCTGATGTCGGCCCTTGGTGCCGAGGCCGATCGCATCAGCGGCTTTCGCCTGGGGGCCGATGATTACCTGCCAAAGCCCTTCAGCATGGTGGAGTTGCGGGTGCGCATCGAAGCCATTCTGCGGCGGGTGGCACTCGACCGCCGACCCGCACCCGCAGTGCCGGCCCCGTCGATGGACAGCCTGCGTTTCGACGATGAAAGCTTCGAGGTCTTTTACGGCGAACAGGCCGGTGGCCTGACCCGCAGCGAGTATCGGTTGCTGGAGACGCTGCACCGCAGCGCCGACGAAGTGCTGAGCAAAGCCTTCCTTTATCAACAGGTGCTGCAACGCGGTTACGCGGCCCATGACCGCAGCCTGGACATGCACATCAGCCAGATCCGCCGCAAGCTCAAGGCCATTGGCTACACCGAGCGCGAAGTGCGTACGGTATGGGGCAAGGGTTACATCCTGAGCGCCGCCGATGAAATGTAACTTGCCGGGCAGGCATTCGCTGTTCTGGAAACTGGCTTGTCTATTGGTCGCATTCTGCCTGCTGATGATCTGGTTGAGTTGGTCCTGGGGGCGTTACATGGAGCAGCGCAACCAGTTCCTCTCCGATGAGGCCCGCGGCACCCTGACGCGCTACGCCGCCGAGGCCGAAAAGGCCTGGCAGCAGCGCCAGAGCGCCGGTGTCGATGACTGGCTGCAAGGCATGCATCAGCGGGAAAAAGGCTGGGTCGGTGTCATCGGCGGTGATTTGCAGTCTTTGAGCAACCAGTCGCTGACGGACAAGGAAGTCGAACGCCTGACTTTTTTGCGCGGCCTCGATTGGCCGATCCACAAGAAAGGCCGGCCGTGGATACGCATACCGTTTCCCGGCGACCCGTCCGCCGGCAGCCTGGTGATCGAACTGCCCGAACGCTTTCTGCCTGGGCAATACCAGGTGTTCTGGCGGGTGATCACCAACGGCGTGATTCCGGGGCTGTTCACTTTGCTGCTGTGCGTCGGGCTCTACCGTTTGCTGGTGGTGCCGCTCAATCACTTGCGTGAGCAGGCCAACGCCTGGCGTGCCGACCAACTGAATGTGCGCCTATCGAGCCGCACCACCAATCGTTCCGATGAATTGGGTGAGCTGGGGCGGGCGTTCGATCACATGTCCGAGCGCCTGCAAGGCACCGTGGCCTTGCAGCAGCAACTGCTGCGCGACTTGTCCCATGAATTGCGTACACCATTGAGCCGCCTGCGGGTGGCCAGTGAAAGCGAGCAGGGGCTGGAGCCATTGCGCGAACGCATCGGCCGTGAGGTCGATGGCATGCAGCGCCTGGTGGAAGACACGCTGCAACTGGCGTGGCTCGATACCGAGCGCACCCGATTGCCCGACGAAGCGATCCAGATCCAGGCCCTGTGGGAAATGCTCACGGAGAACGCCTGCTATGAAAGTGGCTGGCCCGATACGCAGTTGCAATGCACGGTGGATTCTTCCTGCTGGGTTCGCGGTCATCTCAACACCCTGGCCCAGGCGCTGGAGAACATTCTGCGCAATGCCATTCGGCATTCACCGGCTGGAGGCATTGTCCGATTGGGCGGTCGTCGTGATGGCGATTTCTGGCACCTGTGGCTGGAAGATCACGGCGGCGGCGTGGCGGAAGCGGATCTGGAGCGGATCTTCCTGCCGTTCACCCGACTCGACGGTTCGCGGCCGGGGGATGGTGGGTTTGGCCTGGGCCTGAGCATCGCCAGGAATGCGGTGCAGCGTCAGGGCGGGCAGCTTTGGGCGCAGAACACCGGGAGCGGGTTGCGGTTGAATATGCGGTTGGTGATTCATTAGGCTATTAGGTAATGCGTTTGGAGGCGAGTATCCCTTTACAGAAGCACTGGATTAGATAATAGAAGCATTGAGATTGTTATGCCTGACAACAATCGTTTGCTCAATTGCTCAATTGCTCAATTGCTCAATAGCGCGTTGACTTCGGCAATATCTACTTCACTTAATGTCCCTACCGCAGCCTTGAGTCGTAACTGGGCTAATAATGTGTCATAACGGGTGCGGGACAATTGCTGAACTACATCACTGAACTTGCTTTGAGCCTCTAATACATCAATACCAACTCGTATTCCAACCTTATAGCCGATCTGATTGGAGGCCACCGCCGAGCGTGAGGAGGTTTTCGCTGCTTCGAGCGCTTTCACCCGCGCCATTCCATCCATTACACCTGACCAAGCCTCTCGCACTGCTTGCGCCGCAGCACGACGTGCATCCTCCAGTTCAAACTCAGTTTGCTCTTGCAACACCACCGCTTGCCGAGTAGCAGAATCTATTCGACCGCCACTGTACAACGGCATACTCAAACGCAGTCCGATGCTAGAGGAGTCGGTGCGTTCTGTATTGGCATTAGGATATTGCTGCATGTTCTGACTGATAACCAGGTCAATAGTCGGTAGGTGTTCGGCCTTACGAATACGTACTTCGTTGTCCGCAATGAGTAGGAAAAGCTCCTGTGCTTGTACATTAAGATTATATCGCTTGGCCGCCTTAATCCATGCGTCAAGTTCTGCTGGTTGCGGAGAATATAGGGTCACATTTTCTCGCAGTCCCCTCAATTCGCCAGGGTGCTGTCCAGTAATTCGAACTAAGGCATATCGAGCTAGATCAAGCTCGCTTCTGGCTTTGATAAATTGCGCCATGCTTTTATCAAAACTAGCCTGAGCCTCATGCACATCGACAATGCTGACGTTACCCAATTCAAAGTTCTTTTTAGAACTTGCCAATTGTTCTGCGTCGGCAGTTCGGAGATTCCGAAGGGACTCAAGCACGTCAGTTGCACTCAGAACTTCAAAATAGGCTTGAGCAACTCGCAGCAGCAACGCCTGCTCTGCACTTTCAAGATGGATTTTTGCTTGCGTACGTTGAAGTCCTCCCTGCTGGAACTGAACCCAGTTTTGTAAGCGAAAAATAGGCTGTATCAACTGGATACCGTAACTACGATTCTGTCTGTTGTATTGAGCGTTACCCGTTGGGAACTGGTAATCGGTTTCCATCCAATGGGTCTGAGCATCTATTGATACTTGGGGTAAAAGCCCCGCTCTTCCTTGTACCCAGTGCTCTTGCTCCACGCGTTGATGGGCTTTCGCCGCCGCATATTGAGCATCATGAAGCAATGCTAGTTGGTAGATTTGCAGAAGATCAATGCTTTGCGCTTGTGCAGCCGCCCCCTCTAGCAGCATTGTTGCTCCAATAACAATTTTCCTGGCAGCCATCACTCTGTGACCCTCGCCTCATCAAGGCGAACGTCCTCCACCACTACACCTTTATCTAAGCAGACAAGACGTTTAGCGAAAGCAATGGTTTCACGACGGTGAGCAATAATGACTCGAGTCATAGGCATTTCACCCAACGCCTTTATTACATGCTGCTCACTGTGTAGATCCAGATTGCTGGTGGCCTCATCAAGCACAAGAATTTTCGGCTTCCGGTACAAGGCGCGCGCAAGAAAAATGCGCTGCTTTTGCCCGCCGGATAGCCCAGCGCCCATATCTGTGACCCGCGTCTGATAGCCCATGGGCATATTGGTAATTGTCTTGTGGATATCCGCAATTTGAGCTGCTTCCTTCACACGCTCCTGACAGAAGTGAGGATCGAAACAAGCAATATTTTCAGCTAGAGATCCAGCCAGCAACTGATCCTCCTGCATTACAGCGCCTACTAAGCTGCGACATGCTTGAGGCCCAAGCTGACGCATAGATATTCCACCAATCAAAATCTCCCCCTCTGTTGGTGTGAGCAAACCGAGAATTAACTTAAGTAATGTGGTTTTACCACAACCAGAACGACCGACAAGTGCAACTGAATCCCCCGCATGGATCATGAGCGATAGATTGTGAATTACCGAGGGCTCACCTTGCGCGTATCGGTATGAAACGTGCCTGAGTTCAATGTGGGGTTTTATGCATTCAATATCTGTTTCCATCGGCCCATCAGGCTCCGGCGTTTCTAAGGCGATATCAGCCAGGCGCTCGGCATGTAGCGAAAGCATCCGAATTTCGATGCCCAAATCAATCAGCTTGCTTGCTCGTCCAGAAAATTGGGTCTTGTAGGCGATGAATGCCAGTAACATGCCCAATGATAGTGCGCCTTGGAGAACGGAGGAACCACCGACAAAGAGCAGCAGCATCCCTTCTAATCCAAAGATCAGAGTGTTCAAACTGGCAAATACCAACAATATTTTCTGTGTTGTTACGTCTCGATTTTGAACATCCGCTATCAGATTTTGCCAAGTCGCCAATCGCGACGGGGTAGCATTGAAGAGCTTGAGAGGTAAAACAGCCCTTATTGTTTCCAGGAAATAGGAGTTTTCTCGTGCGCCCAGTACGATGCGCTCCTCAGCAGCATTGCGGAGTGGGTGATAAAAGGCCAGTCGTAGGACGCCATACAATACCAGAGCGATCAACACGATAGCTGTTAGTGCGCGGCTGTAAAAAAGCATCATGGTTAGTGTTGCTATTGAAACTAATCCATCAAGTACTCCTGTGATAGCTCCGTTGGTCAATATCTTGCGAATGGCAGCAAGTGACTGAAAGCGGGCTGCAATATCCCCAATTTGGCGCTTTTCGAAAAACGGCCAGGGTAGACGCAGCATATGGCTGAACAAATTACTCGACCACTGTATTGCTAACTGCTGTCCCAGACGTAATGCCATCCAGCCTTGAGCCATCCGTAGAACAAAATCAATCACCATCAATAGACAGCCCCCCAGTACTGCCAGTAACAGCAGATCATGATCAGAGGAAACCAGTGCACCATCAACCACCCACTGAGTAACTTGAGGGGCGAGCAGGGCGACTATTTCCAGCGCCAGTGCAAGTACAAATATGTTGCCTAAAGCGCGCTTTAGTCCGGTGGTTCGGCCAATCAAATCGTGCAGGCGAACTCGGGATTTTTGTGACCCAGGGCGAAAGGTTGCGTTAGGTGTCAATTCCAGTGCTACACCAGTGAAGTGCCTTGAAGCCTCAGATGATTTCATCACCCTGCGACCAAATGCAGGGTCCAGCAGAGTCAGGCTGTTCCCCTTTACTCTCTCCAGCACCACGAAGTGATCCATGTTCCAGTGCAGGATGCACGGTGTACGCAACATGGATAACTCCTCCAACTCTAACCGCACAGGCCTGCAGGAAAAATTTAGTGAATGAGCATGACGCATTAATTGAGATAAGTTTGTTCCCTTTAGAGAGATGGAGAAGTGTCTGCGCATGCTCATAAGGTCCACGTGCAACCCGTGAAATGCGGCGATCATCACTAGGCAGGTGAGGCCGCACTCTTGGCTCTCTGCTTATAGCGTTATTTTCATAAGTCATAACATCCTGATAAATTAACGGTGTGATTGGTGTTGGGAGAGTTCCAGGATGTCTAGATGGCACAGTTGGGTGATCAATCCGAGCAGTTTGTTGGTTGGTATTTCCGGAAGAATTGTGATGAGTGTTGCAATACT
Organism: Pseudomonas sp. P4_B4; assembly: GCF_056402255.1. Lineage (NCBI taxonomy): Bacteria > Pseudomonadati > Pseudomonadota > Gammaproteobacteria > Pseudomonadales > Pseudomonadaceae > Pseudomonas > Pseudomonas sp. P4_B4. The sequence goes on along the minus strand of NZ_JBFUHS010000023.1, from coordinate 107,431 downwards.
AATGCCGGGTGCTTTGGCTATGGATGAAATCAGTTTTTTGCTTTGATTATCAAGATTTAGTCGTGTGCCATTGGCAATGATGTGGCTGGAAGTTTTGTTGTGATGATTGTTTGTGCATAGTTTAACTCCGAAGTGATCGGTTAGTGTGCCAGTGTTCGGATTACCAAAAATCTCCAGAGCCAGTGCGGACTCAACTCGCGTTGCACCAGTGAATTCATCGAGGAAACGATGGTAGTTGTCTGGGTTGATGATCATTTCATTGAGGTGTTTTCCTGTCAGTGAAAGGGAGTCCTTATCTTGCTGCCAATTATAAAGTGACCGTCGTGAGCCAGTGAAAGACTCTAGTCGTTTGAGTGACCATGATAAATAATCAATTGTATACGCTGGGAAAGTACCTACTGCAAGATGGAAGGTGGCCTCTCCCAATGGTAAGGGGTTATGCCACCAGCCTCGGGGGAGATAAAAAACATCACCCGGCTCAAGAATAATGTCCATATAAGGATTGGGTGGGCAAGGATAGTGCTGTTCGTAGTCTTTGCTTTGTTGGGTGTATAAGGGATGCTCCAATGACGGCTCGTAAATTATCCAACGCTTACGCCCGATTAATTGAATCGCAAATACATCCCGTGTATCCCAGTGGCATCTAAAGGAATCTTTGTAACCGAAAGCCAAGTATGCACTGCTTACGACTTGCCTGCCGGTGAATGTTGCAATCTGATTTGAAAGATGGCTGATCTTGGGTGAGTTTTTAATTTTGTTGGCGATTAGTGTGGCCCCATTTTTAAGATTTTCATATACGACGGGTTTTATCAGGCGGTGACGTAAGATCCCGATATCGAGATAGCTCTCCACATACTCAGACTTGGGTCGTATACCGTTTAGCGAGAGTTTGAAGTCATTGGAAGCAGCGTCGCTGTTGCTATAAATGTCGTTTACGTCTTTCCACGAGAATTCAATTTCAGAAACTGCTCCCTTAAGAAGTAATGGTTTCTTCTCTTGGTAATGTTCAAAAAAGTCACCAAAAGGCATGTTGAACGCTATGCTCATAAACGTAGACCTTGGGAGCCTGGCTTTAATAGAGAAGCCAGGCTCAATTATGAGTTAATTGGTTAATTGTAATTTGTGCCGCCGTAGTTCGTTTCGGCTGCATTGACAGCACTTTGAACCTGGCCGCCTAGCATGCCGGAATAAAATCCTACTTCGGCGCCAAGAATGGATGCAGCAGTTGTTTGTGCGACCCCCATGCCAGCGGGGCCCAGTATAAAACCTGCTGCTCCCCCAGCCACTGCGCTTGCACTCAGGCCGGCTATATCACCCTGCCCTGTAGCCATTGCACCTCCAATATAAGTCGCCGCGCCCGTTACGGCACCAACAACGGCTCCGGGTGGGCCAACTGCACCAGAGACTAATTCAAAATCACATATTGTTAATTCGCGCATGGTTACTCCTTGTTTTGTGTGAGGTAAGTTGTGAGAGTGTAATTGTTCACTGCTAGGTAATGAGTTTTATTGTCCATAGCGCAATGATAGGGATGATGTGAAGTAAGATAAAGGTTATGCATAGGCTTTTGTATGGTCCCCATCGTAAGCGCAATAATCTGAATGTGCCATAACAGAAAGAGAAAAATAAAATAATTATAATGGCGGAAGTTGTGGCGGTTGATGCGGTGCCTTCTACAAAATGAATGCCCAATACTTCCATGCTCCATCCTTTACTCGATTCATCAAGGTTTTGGTCAGTCATGGAATTATATTCTCTCTGTGTTTTTATTTGCGGCTTGATTGTGTGGTTGTTATTGTTGCTTTTAAGTTTGATATTTTGAGTTGATTATTTTTATTGGTGAGGGGATGAGAAAAATTGGTTCGGGCGGCTGATGGTTGGGATGGTAATTCTCTTGGTGTTGTTTTTTTATCCTATAGATGTAGGGGGTGCCTTTTTTTTGTTTTCCAGTTCTGCTGCGAATAACTCAGTCCTTGAGCTGACTCCTTTCTTGCGAAGTATTGAAGAAACGTGGTCGCGTACTGTGAAGTCACTTATTCCAAGTGAAATGGCGATTTGTTTGTTGGTGCGTCCTTGAAGAAGTGAATGTAGGACTTCTTGTTCCCGTTTTGTCATTTGTTTATCACTTCCTGCTGTTTTTGTTTGGGTTTTGTTTAGTTGAAGTGTTTGCCTGTGAGAGAGTAAATTGGCTCCAGAGCCCATTCATAAAGACGACGTTTGTCCTGGACAATATCAGCTTCCAATAGCATGCCGGCTTGTAGAGGGTGTGAATTACCGTATACGGCGATCGTCTGTGAGTTGAGTGCAACGGTTGCGCGATAGAAAAGTTCAGGAGATAGGGTCGTGTTTTGAACAGCGTTTGCAATATGGGTCGGCAACTCCTGAACCGCGTAGGGGCTTTTCGCCAAGTCTACGATCTGTCCTCGTGCCATGCCGAATTTTTGATAAGGATAGGCAGAGTAACGCATTAATACGGTCTGCCCTGGCTCTATAAACCCCGCTTGGTGAGAAGCAACATACAGGTGAGCGGTAAGATCTGCTCCTAGAGGGATCAGGCTGGCTAGCAGTGAGCCGACCTGGATTTGTTGACCCGTTTGCACGCTCAAGCCAGTTACTGTACCGGCAAGCGGTGCCACGCTTATTTGTCTTCGGCGAACATCATTTTCCGCCTGCTCCTGTCTGATCAGGGAGATATTGTTATCTATCTCAGCAGTCTCTGTACGATGCCGCAATTCAACCTCTTGCCGTTGCGCAAGCAGTTCCATGCGTTCGCGATTGAGACTCGCACGAGCGCGTTGAATACTTTGCTGTTGACCCAGTAGCGCCAGAAGTTCTCCTTCTCCTTTTTGAAGTTGTGCAACTGAAATGAAGTCCTCCGCCGCCAGTTTGTGCTGTCGCTGGTGTTGAGTTTCAGCCAACACTACACGCCTTTTCAGCAGGCGTACTTCTTCCCGAAATTGACTTAGCTCTTGGGTAATTGCGGTAAGACGGCCATCAAGCATGATTAGCTGTCCTGTCCGACGCTCGTTCGCCAAGTTAAGGTTGCGCTCCAGAATCAGAATGCGTTGAGTAAGCTGCTCCGAAATGAGATTTTGTGTACCGCCCGTTGTACTGAAGCGTTCACCGGAAACAACGAACAGTGCTTGGCCGATCCCTACGTCTTGACCTTCCTTAACAAGAACCTCTGTCAGAAACCCTGTGCCTGGAGATGTTAAGCGCAGCATTCCCTGTTCTGGCATAAGCAATCCATTGACAGTTGCTTTGCGGGTGTAGGTACCGAAATAAGCATAGGCCATCAACAGCAGTATCAACGTGCTAGCCAGAATGGCGGCTACACAATATCCCCATGGTTGATGGATCAGCACGCTACCGAAGCGCTGTTCGTTCTTCGCGGTAACAACTTCAGTGCGAAATAAAGTCAAGTTTTCGGACATTGATTTAGAGTCTTCTGGAGGATAGGAGTGCCTCATCCCGATAGGGAGCGTGGAGTGCAATCAAAAGACTATCGATGAAGCCCCTCGCCCAACAGTTCATGCAAACCGCCAAAACCTGCGGGAAATATCCTAGGAAGTCGTCCTGAAAAGTCATCGTGTATTACAGCATCTTCGCGAACAAGCCTTCTTCCTACAGGTCTATTACCCATCCATGTAGGATTCCACTCGGCACAAAGCTCACCCTTATTCCCATAAACCATAAGCACCACACTTTGCGTGATATGGCCTGGCAACGTTTGCCGGTATGATAGGCACCCCCGCAGTCTGGATTGCGAATACGCCATGACCTTGCAGTACCCAACCATCGCCGATTGCGTCGGCAACACTCCGCTGGTCCGTTTGCAGCGCCTGCCCGGCGCCACCAGCAATACCCTTTTGCTCAAGCTCGAAGGGAACAACCCGGCGGGTTCAGTCAAGGACCGTCCGGCGCTGTCGATGATCACCCGCGCCGAACTGCGCGGGCAGATCCACGCTGGCGATACGTTGATCGAGGCGACCTCGGGCAACACCGGGATCGCCTTGGCCATGGCCGCTGCGATCAAGGGTTACAGGATGATCCTGATCATGCCGGACAACTCCAGCGCTGAGCGTAAGGCAGCCATGACGGCCTATGGCGCCGAACTGATTCTGGTCAGCCAGGAGCAGGGCATGGAAGGCGCCCGTGACCTGGCGCAGAAAATGGAAGCCGAAGGTCGCGGCAAGGTGCTGGATCAGTTCGCCAACGGTGATAACCCCGAGGCGCACTACACCACCACCGGTCCGGAAATCTGGCGCCAGACCCAGGGCACGATCACCCATTTCGTCAGCTCCATGGGCACCACCGGCACCATCATGGGCGTGTCGCGCTACTTGAAAGAGCAGAACGACAACGTGCAGATCATCGGCCTGCAACCGATGGAAGGCTCGGCGATCCCGGGTATCCGCCGCTGGCCTCAGGAATATCTGCCGAAGATCTACCAGGCCGACCGTGTGGACCGTATCGTCGACATGGCCCAAAGCGAAGCCGAAGACGTGACCCGTCGACTGGCCCGCGAAGAAGGCATTTTCTGTGGCGTGTCCTCGGGCGGTGCCGTGGCGGCGATGTTGCGCCTGTCCAAAGAAGTTGAAAACGCGGTGATCGTCGCGATCATCTGCGACCGCGGCGACCGTTACCTGTCGACCGGCATTTTCGACGCGCCCAACTGATGGCCAAACATGAAAGAGGCCTGCGCTTCCAGCCCACCGGCGGCAGCAAGGCCCCGCAAGTCCCGACCGGCAAAAAGCAGCGCCTGACCATCGAGCGCCTGGCCAATGACGGTCGCGGTATCGCGTTTTTCGAAGGTCGCACCTGGTTCGTCATCGGCGCATTGGCCGGTGAAGAGATCGAGGCGCGGGTGCTCGGTGCCCACGGCAAAGTGGTCGAGGCACGCACTGAACGGGTGTTCAAGGCCAGCGAATTACGCCGCCCGGCACCGTGTGCCCATGCCGGCCGCTGCGGCGGTTGCAGCGTGCAGCATCTGCCCCACAACGAACAGCTTGCCCTGAAACAGCGCATGCTCGCCGAGCAGCTGTCGAGGGTCGCGGGCGTCGAACCCGAAGAGTGGGCGGTGCCATTGAGCGGTGCGGAATTCGCGTACCGGCGTCGCGCCCGCGTGGCGGTGCGCTGGGACATGAAGGCGAAAAAACTCGAAGTCGGTTTCCGTGCCGCCGGCAGCCAGGACATCGTTGGTATCGATGACTGCCCGGTGCTGGTACAGCCCTTGCAACCGATCATGAGCCGTTTGCCGGAGATGCTGCGGCGCTTGAGCAAACCCCAGGCACTCGGGCATGTGGAGTTGTTCAGCGGCTCGACGCTGGCCGTGTTGCTGCGGCACATGGCACCGCTGTCCGACGCCGACCTGACGATCCTCAAGGATTTCTGCGCGTTCCACGAAGCCCAATTGTGGCTGCATGGCGACGGCGAACCGCAACCGGTCGAGGCCGGTCAGTCGTTGGGTTATCGCCTGGAACAGTGGGATCTGGAACTGGCTTACCGGCCAGGGGATTTCATCCAGGTCAACGCCGCAGTCAACGAAGCGATGGTCGCCCAGGCGCTGGACTGGTTGAAGCCGACAGCGGATGAACGTGTACTCGATCTGTTCTGCGGCCTGGGCAACTTTGCCTTGCCGCTGGCCAAGGCCGCTCGTGAAGTGGTGGCGGTCGAAGGCGTGCAGGTGATGGTCGATCGGGCAGCGGCAAATGCGGCTAGCAACAATTTGCATAACGCGAAGTTTTTTCAGGCCGATTTATCCCAGCCTTTGACGGACGCTGAATGGGCCGCTGAAGGCTTTTGTGCGGTACTCTTGGACCCACCGCGTGACGGTGCTTTCGAGGTCGTGCGCAAGCTCAAGACCCTGGGCGCCGAACGATTGGTGTATGTGTCGTGCAACCCGGCAACTTTGGCGCGCGACACGGCCGAATTGATCAAGCAGGGCTACCGGTTAAAACGTGCCGGGATTCTCGATATGTTTCCTCAAACGGCACATGTCGAGGCCATGGCGTTATTTGAAGCGAGCTAGGATGCTCGTCTGGTCCGACTGGCCCGCCCGTGCAGCCGCGCACCCAGCCCGACGTGGGCGCACGGGCAACGAAGGTCAGCGATTTGACGCATTGAATCTGCGTCGTAGGGAAGGTAAGCAAGATGGTACAGGTGAGAGCACACCAGCCGATCAACACCGACGGCAGTATCAATCTCGAGGCTTGGCTCGATCACGCGGTCAGTGTCGATCTGGCACTGGATCGCGAAGCCTTGAAAGAGGCCTGCGAGTACGCTCGCGAGGCCGAACAACAAGCCAATGCGGCACAGAATCTGTGGTCGGAAGGTAACTCGACTTTCCGTACCGGGCTTGAGATCGCCGAGATTCTCGCCGACCTCAAACTCGACCAGGACTCTTTGGTCGCCGCGATCCTGTATCGAGGCGTGCGCGAAAATCAGATCAAGTTGCCGGCGGTCAGCCAGCGCTTCGGTCCGCTGGTGGCCAAGCTCATCGACGGCGTGCAGCGCATGGCCGCGATCAGCGATAGCCTGAGCCCGCGTAAATCCTTGGTGCTGGGCACCCAGGGCCAGGTGGAAAACCTGCGCAAGATGCTGGTGGCCATGGTCGACGACGTTCGCGTCGCCCTGATCAAGCTGGCCGAACGCACTTGCGCAATACGTGCGGTGAAGACCGCCGACGACGAAAAGCGCAACCGCGTGGCCCGTGAAGTCTTCGACATCTACGCGCCACTGGCCCATCGCCTGGGCATCGGTCACATCAAGTGGGAGCTGGAGGACTTGTCCTTCCGTTACCTGGAGCCGGACCAGTATAAGCAGATCGCCAAGTTACTCCATGAGCGGCGACTGGATCGCGAGCGCTTCATCAGCGACGTGATGAACCAGCTGAAAAACGAATTGCAGGCCACCGGCGTCGATGCCGACATCAGCGGCCGGGCCAAACACATCTATTCGATCTGGCGCAAAATGCAGCGCAAGGGTCTGGAGTTCAGCCAGATCTACGACGTGCGTGCCGTTCGCGTGCTGGTGCCGGAAATGCGCGATTGCTACACCGCGCTCGGCATCGTCCACACCCTGTGGCGGCACATCCCGAAAGAGTTTGACGACTACATCGCCAACCCCAAGGAAAACGGCTATCGCTCGCTGCACACGGCGGTGATCGGGCCCGAGGGCAAGGTGCTGGAAGTGCAGATCCGTACCCACGCGATGCACGAAGAAGCCGAACTCGGCGTGTGCGCGCACTGGCGCTACAAGGGCACCGACGTCAAGTCCGGTTCCAATCACTACGAAGAGAAAATCTCCTGGCTGCGTCAGGTGCTCGAATGGCACGAAGAGCTGGGCGACATCGGTGGCCTGGCGGAACAATTGCGGGTCGATATCGAGCCGGACCGGGTGTACATCTTCACCCCGGACGGTCACGCCATTGACTTGCCAAAGGGCGCGACACCGCTGGACTTCGCCTACCGCGTACACACCGAAATCGGTCACAACTGCCGTGGCGCCAAGATCAACGGGCGTATCGTACCGCTCAACTACAGCCTGCAAACCGGTGAACAGGTCGAGATCATCACCAGCAAGCATGGCACCCCGAGCCGCGACTGGCTGAACCCGAACCTGGGCTACGTCACCACGTCGCGGGCACGGGCAAAGATCGTTCACTGGTTCAAGCTGCAGGCTCGCGACCAGAACGTCGCGGCCGGTAAAACCCTGCTTGAGCGCGAGCTCAATCGCCTCGGTCTGCCGGCGGTGGATTTCGACAAGCTGGCCGACAAGGCCAACATGAAAACCGCCGAAGACCTGTTCGCCGCCCTCGGCGCCGGGGATCTGCGCCTGGCGCAACTGGTCAACCTGGCGCAGCAACTGGTCGAGCCGGAGCGTGGCAACGAACAGCTTGAACTCATACCGCGCAAGGCCACCGGCTACAAACCGGGCAAGCGCGGCGATATCCAGATCCAGGGCGTCGGCAACCTGATGACCCAAATGGCCGGCTGCTGCCAGCCGCTGCCGGGGGATGCCATCGTCGGTTACATCACCGTGGGTCGCGGCGTGAGCATTCACCGCCAGGACTGCGCCTCGGTGCTGCAACTGAGCGGGCGGGAGCCAGAGCGGATCATCCAGGTCAGCTGGGGCCCGGTGCCGGTGCTCACCTATCCGGTGGACATCGTCATCCGCGCCTACGACCGTTCCGGGTTGCTGCGTGACGTCTCGCAGGTGCTGCTCAACGAGCGGATCAACGTGCTGGCGGTCAACACCCGCTCGAACAAGGAGGACAACACTGCGTTGATGTCCCTGACCATCGAGATTCCGGGGCTGGATGCATTGGGGCGGTTGCTGGGGCGGATTTCCCAGTTGCCGAACATCATCGAAACCCGGCGTAACCGTACGCCTTGATGGTGATTAATGTGGGAGCGAGCCTGCTCGCGAAGAGGTTGTATCAGTCGATATTTTCATTGGCTGACACACCGCTTTCGCGAGCTGGCTCGCTCCCACAGGTTTTTCTGATGGGGGCATGAATGACGTACAGCCTTGAAGATTTATTACACCTGATGAACCGCCTGCGTGACCCGCAGTACGGTTGCCCGTGGGACATCAAGCAAACCTGGGCCACCATCGTCCCGCATACCCTTGAGGAAGCCTACGAAGTCGCCGACGCCATCGAACGCGGTGACTTCGATCACGTGCAGGGTGAGCTGGGCGATCTGCTGTTCCAGGTGGTGTATTACAGCCAGTTGGCCCGGGAAGAAGGGCGCTTCGAATTCGCCGGCGTGGTCGACAGCATCACCCGCAAGCTGATTCGGCGTCATCCCCATGTGTTCCCCACCGCTGATCTGTATGCGCCAGTGGATGTCCCGCGCCTGAGCGAAGCGCAGGTCAAGCAGCGTTGGGAAGAGATCAAGGCCGAGGAGCGCGCGGAGAAATCTTCAGCCCCCGAACAGCTGTCGTTGCTTGATGACGTACCCGCGGCATTGCCGGCGTTGTCACGCTCGGCCAAGTTGCAGAAGCGCGCAGGGCAGGTCGGCTTCGACTGGCCGGACGCCTTGCCGGTGCTCGATAAAGTGCGTGAAGAGCTTGATGAAGTCCTCGAAGCCATGTCGCAAAACGATCCCGAGGCCGTGGCCGACGAGATCGGTGACCTGCTGTTTTCCGTGGTCAATCTGGCGCGGCATCTCAAGGTTGATCCGGAAACCGCACTGCGTGGCGCCAACGGCAAGTTTGAAAGACGCTTTCGTTTTATCGAACAGGCATTGCGCGACACCCGCCGTCCCATGGAAGATTGCACCCTCGAAGAGTTGGACGCCTTGTGGGGCGAAGCCAAACGTCAGGAAAAGAATTTGCCCAGCTGCGGTTGAGCAGTGGCCTAAGTGAGTAATAAGCACCATGAGCATTTCCCTTCGCGACCAGTTGCTCAAAGCAGGGCTGGTCAACCAGAAGCAGGCCAAGCAGGTCAGCAAAGACAAGCAGAAACAGCAACGCCTGGCCCACAAAGGCCAGATCGAGCTGGATGATTCCCAGCAGCGTGCGGCGCAGGAAGCCATGGCCGAGAAGGTCAAGCGCGATCAGGAACTCAACCGCCAGCAACAGGAAAAGGCTGAGGCCAAGGCCCGTGCCGCGCAGGTCAAGCAATTGATCGAAGTCTCGCGCCTGCCGAAACTGACGACCGAGGATTACTACAATTTCGTCGACGACAAAAAGGTCAAGCGCATCTCCGTCAACACCCTGATGCGCAACAAGCTCAGCAGCGGTTCGCTGGCCATCGTGCATCACGCTGGCGGCTACGAAGTGATTCCGCGCGAGGCGGCATTGAAGATTCAGGAGCGCGACCCACAACGCATCGTGCAGCTGAATGTGCAGACCGAAGAAGTGAGTGTCGAGGACGATCCGTACGCGGCCTACAAGATTCCTGATGATCTGATGTGGTAACACGCTGAAGGCTGCAATACGACAAACCCCGCTCATGGCGGGGTTTGTCGCTTTCAATGCTGTGTTTGCCTATGCGGAACGCAATTCGCGTTGCTGCTCCAGGGTTTCCAGTTCGGCCTTGTAGTTTTGCGCGTCGGTCTCGGAATGGAACATCCCGACCAGCAGGTCTTGTTGATGCACGTCCCAGATGCGGATACCGGCGGCTACACCCTCGTGGGATTTATGTGAATCGTCGCGTTCAGTTACTTTTACAGTCATCTGCTAGCTCCAATCTCTGTTATCTGCAGCAAGGCGTGTGCAGGCCTTTGTTATATGTTTTGTTAGTTTGCTAAGTAAATGACTGAGTTTGGTAACGGTTTTTTGCAAAAACGGAAACAGTCCTGCAGCCCGCGGAATCCGCGACATTCAGTCGCAGGGCTTTTGGTTTCATGACAAAAGCTTCATCTTCAGAACGCACCGCAGACCCTTGTAGGAGTGAGCCTGCTCGCGATAGCGGTGGGTCAGTTACCAGTGATGTCGACTGGAATACCTCTATCGCGAGCAGGCTCACTCCTACAGAGGATTTGTGTGTGTCTTGAGGTTTTTCTCAAGGCAAAAAAAACGCCCCGAACCAGTCGGGGCGTTTTCTTGTGCGGCGTTATGGCGGGGTATTACTTACCCTGCCAGCGCTTCAGTACCAGGGTGGCGTTGGTGCCACCGAAACCGAAGCTGTTGCTCATCACGGTGTTGATGGTGGCGTTTTCGCGGGTCTTGGTCAGCACCGGCAGGTCGGCCACTTCAGGGTCGAGCTCGTCGATGTTGGCGGAGCCGGCAATGAAGTTGCCTTCCATCATCAGCATGCAGTAGATCGCTTCGTGAACGCCGGCGGCGCCCAGGGAGTGACCCGACAGGCTCTTGGTGGAGCTGATGGCCGGAGCCTTGTCGCCGAACACTTCACGCACACCTTTCATTTCCGCGACGTCGCCGACCGGGGTCGAAGTGCCGTGGGTGTTCAGGTAGTCGATCGGGGTATCGACGGTGGACAGCGCCTGCTGCATGCAGCGGATCGCGCCTTCGCCGCTCGGGGCGACCATGTCGTAGCCGTCGGAGGTCGCGCCGTAGCCGACGATTTCCGCGTAGATCTTCGCGCCGCGGGCCAGAGCGTGTTCCAGCTCTTCAACCACGACCATGCCGCCACCGCCGGCGATGACGAAACCGTCACGGTCAGCGTCGTAGGCACGGGAGGCTTTTTCCGGGGTGTCGTTGCGCTTGCTGGACAGGGCGCCCATGGCGTCGAACAGGAACGACTGGCTCCAGTGCTCTTCTTCACCGCCGCCGGCGAAGACGATGTCCTGCTTGCCCATCTGGATCTGTTCCATGGCGGAACCGATGCAGTGAGCACTGGTGGCGCAGGCAGAGGCGATGGAGTAGTTCAGACCCTTGATCTTGAACGGAGTGGCCAGGCAAGCGGAAACGGTGCTGCTCATGGTCCGCGTTACGCGGTATGGGCCGACGCGCTTGACGCCTTTCTCGCGCAGGATGTCCAGCGCTTCCATCTGGTTCAGGGTCGATGCTCCACCGGAACCGGCGATCAGGCCGGTACGCGGGTTGGAAACCTGTTCTTCGGTCAGACCCGAGTCGGTGATGGCGTCTTTCATGGCCAGGTAGGCATAAGCTGCCGCGTGGCCGACGAAGCGATAGATCTTGCGATCGATCAGTTCTTCAAGGTTGAGGTCAATGGAGCCGGAAACCTGGCTACGCAGACCCATTTCGGCATATTCCGGGTTGAACCGGATGCCAGGGCGGCTTGCACGCAGGTTAGCGGAGACGGTCTCTTTGTCATTGCCCAGGCAAGAAACGATGCCCAGACCAGTGATAACGACGCGGCGCATGCGGATAACCCTTAGAAGTTGTCAGTGGAGGTGAATACGCCGACCCGGAGGCCTTCGGCGGTGTAGATTTCGCGACCGTCGACAGTCACCGAACCGTCGGCAATGGCCAGGTTCAGCTTGCCCTTGAGGACGCGCTTGATATGAATGTTATAGGTGACTTTCTTGGCCGTCGGCAGGACCTGGCCGAAGAATTTCACTTCGCCCGAACCCAGCGCACGGCCACGGCCCGGCAGGCCTTGCCAGCCCAGGAAGAAACCGACCAGTTGCCACATGGCGTCGAGGCCCAGGCAGCCCGGCATCACCGGATCGCCTTCGAAATGGCAGGCGAAGAACCACAGGTCCGGATTGATATCCAGCTCGGCGACCAATTCACCTTTGCCGTACTTGCCACCTTCTTCGCTGATCAGGGTGATGCGGTCAACCATCAGCATGTTCGGGGCGGGCAATTGCGCGTTACCAGAGCCGAACAGCTCACCGCGACTGCAGCGCAGCAGGTCTTCCCGGGTAAAGGCGTTTTGTTTGGTCATGCGAGCTCCTCAATAGTCCCATGCGGCAGGTGGGGCAAATCTTCCCGGCCGATCGAAGCGTTCATGCCTCGAACCGGCAGCCTACTCATAGACTATTGCGTTGTGGTGAAAGTCACAGCACCAAGGACATGAATGTACACTTGTGCACTGAAATTATTATTCAAGCCCCTTTTCGGGCTTGTTCGGGTGCCTAAGACTGCCGCACTTTCGCCTTTCACGCCAGTCGCAGATGCTCGAAAGGCCTGTACTACTGCACCCATCGCTGCAGAATTTGCTGCAGATCAGTCCGTTTGAACGGCTTGGCCAGGTAATCGTTCATCCCCGCCGACAGACAGGCTTCGCGATCACCCTGCAAAGCGTTGGCGGTCAGGGCGATGATCGGCAGGTCGGTACACCCGGGTAGCTTGCGGATTTGTCGGGTGGCTGCATAGCCATCGATGATCGGCAAGCGGCAATCCATCAGGATCGCTTCGAAAATCAGGCTCTCGGCACTGCGTACCGCCTGCGCGCCGTCGGCGGCGACACTGACCTTGAAACCCAGGCTGCGCAACATGGCTTCGATGACTGTCTGGTTGACCGGGTTGTCTTCGACCAGCAGCACATTGCGCCCTTCGCCGCTGCTGTTGCCGGTTTGCGTGCGCGGGGGCAACAGTGGCTGCGTCTGCTGGTGCAGCGCCAGGGGAATTTCCAGAGTGAATACCGAACCGCGGCCTTCCTCACTCTGCGCGCGCAAGGTGCCACCCATGCGTTCGGCGAGGGTACGGGCAATCGGCAGGCCCAGCCCCGTGCCGCCGTAGCGCCTTGAAATGGAGCTGTCGGCCTGCTGGAAAGCGTTGAACATCAATTCCAGGCTTTGCGCCGGGATACCGATGCCACTGTCGCGCACGGTGCAGGTGAACCACAGCAACTCGTGGTCCAGCGACTGCCACTGCGCCTCGATGGTGACGCGGCCATGTTCGGTGAACTTCAGCGCATTGCCGATCAGGTTGACCAGTATCTGCCGGATACGCGTCGGGTCGCCCTTGACCTGCAGTCCGCGCATGTCATCGGGGATCATCAGTTGCAGGTCGAGATTGCGTTGCGCGGCGCTGTGCTGGAACGACTGGGCGCAACTGCCGATCAGTTCGACGAGGTTGAACGCAATGTGCTCCAGTTCCAGCTCCGAACGTTCGATCCGCGAGAAATCCAGGATGTCGTTGATGACCTTGAGCAAGTGCTCGGTGGATTCCGAGGCCAGCGCTGCGTACTCCACCTGTTCCTCGGTCATGTCGGTGGTTTCCAGCAACTGCAGCATGCCCAGTACGCCATTCATTGGCGTGCGCAGTTCATGGCTCATCATGGCGAGGAAGTCGGATTTGGCGTTGTTGGCCTTTTCCGCTTCTTCGCGGGTCTGGATCAACTGCGCCATGGCCTGATGCTGTTCGCGACTGGCCTGCTCGAGACCGCTGGCGAGGTTGTTGATGTGTTGCGACAGCGCCCCCAGCTCGGTGTCGTCAACAATCGGCAGCGGTGTTTTGTAGTCGCCGTTCTGGATCGCCTTGACCGCATTGCCGATATCACGGATCGGTCGCGACAGGCTGCCCGCCAGACGCCGGGCCACGAAGAAGGTAAACAGCAGGGCAAACAGTGCCAGAATGGCGGCTTTGAGCACGATTTCCTGCTGGCGCCGGCTGAAGGCATCGTTGGACAGCCCGACGATCACCCGGCCGAGATAGTCTTCGGTGGGGGCCGCGCTGGCGGTTTTGCTGCTCTGGAAAAAATCGTTGTGCAACGCGATGCGCTGGAGCCGTATCGGTGCCTGGAACACTTCGAGCTGTTGCGCGCGATTGTGGTGTTCGCTCGGTTGTTCGACGTACACCAGAACCCGGCTGGCACTGTCCTGGATTTCCAGAAAGCTCACGTTGGGCGTGGCCAGCGTGGCCTTGAGCAAAGTTTCGAGCACTTCGATGTTGCCCGAAATCACTCCGTACTCGGTGGCCGGAGCCAGTTGATTGGCGATCAATTGGCCGGTGTGGGTGATTTCCTGGCGCAGATCCTGGATGCGCACGAACGTGAAGAAGCTGATCAGCAACAAGGTCAGCAGCAGAGCAGGGCCGAGGCTGATGAGTTGGGTGCGAGTGTTGATGTCCCAGCGACGGCGCAGGTTCATGGGCGGCGTTCTCCTTCTGCCAGCAGTGTGGCGACTGACGCGTCGTTTATCTCTTCGATACCCAATGAACGCGCCACCTGCGGATTGCTCGCGACTTTGAATCGATGGGGATAGTGCGTGCGCGGCCAGGTGGCCGGTGGCCGGTCGAGCAATTCGTCGAGGATCGCCAGCCAGTCGCTCTGATCGCTGTAGGTGCTAGCCAGGCTTCCGGCCTTGACGAAACCTGCGTTGGGTCCGATCAGCGCCATTTGCCGTGAGTAGCTGCTCAGCAGCAGGTTCTTTGCGGTTTGCGGGTTGTACAGGTCGGCATCGTCCAGGCCCAGCAACACGTCGCTGTTATTCAGCAGGGCCTGTAATGGACGACTGTCATGAATGTTGTCCCAGCGCTGGGTGACCACTTCCAGACCCAAGGGGAGGGCGGCCTGACGCAGCTCATTCAAGAGGAATTCACTGTGGGTGTCGTAGAGCACGCCGATGCGTTTTGCTTGGGGCAACAGGGTGCGGGTCAAGCGCAATTGGCGGTCCAGTGGTGGATCGCTCCATAGCAGGGAAAGGCGCGCAGGCAGGGTGTTGTTCAAGCGATGCCGGGCTTGCAGGCGGCTGATGCGCAACACCAGTGTCGCCGGGCCCTGGGCGTTTTGCAGGCGCCAGTCGAGGCTGGGCAGGTCGAGGAGTATCAAGCGGATGTTTTCTGGCAGTTTGTCCGGTATCGGCAAACTGGCCAGTGTCTGGAATCGTACGGTATCGCGCGGGCGCAACTCGCTCAGGGCCTGGGTAAACGCCCGCACACCGGGGCTGTCTTCGGCCCCCGTGAGCAAAATGTCGGCCGCGTTACTCGCCAGGCTGCCCAGCAGGCCGCTTAGCAACAGGCAAAGTCCTGCCAGCAGCCGGCCCAGGGTCGGCATTCTGCAGGCTGGACGATACGGCATCTTAAAGCTCCAGCTCTGTGCTGAAATACATCACGCGGCGCTGGTCATAATTATTGTCGATGAAGGTGGTTGGCTGATTGTCCAGCCGTTGCTGGAGCACTCCGGCCAGTTCCAGGCTGGCCTTGCCCAAGGCGATACGTTTGGCGAGGCGCGCATCGACCCGTTCGAAGCGGTAGCCGTTGAGTGTGTCATCGCCATAATAGAAAAGCGCACTGTTCCAGCCTTGGCCCCAATCCCGCAGCCATCCGGCCGAACCACTGTTGCTTGCAGTCTGTCTGGCATCCAGCGGGTTGCTGGCGTCGGCATCGACGTAGGCATAGATCAATCGCAGGCGATCGAGGCTGCCGACACGCCAGTCGAGTTGGGTTTCGGCTCCCGTAAAACGCGCTTTGTTGGCGTTGCTGGCGATGTACTGATTGTTGCGCAGGGGTTCACTGATCATGCCGGTGATTTCGTCGTCGAACAGCTTCACGTCGAGCGCCAGCCCAGGTTCGGGAAAATAACCGTTGTAGCCCAGCTCCCGGGAGCGCATGCGCTCTTGATCGAGGTCGCCGGGGCCACGGGTCTTGACGAAATAGCGGGCGCTGGACTGGCCAAAGGCACCGGGTCTGAGGTTGGTGACCTGATAACTCCAGTTGACGTTGTTCTCGAACATGTCCGGCGAACGGATGGCCTCGGAGTAAACCGCACGCAGGCCGTGGCGCGGATTGATCAGGTAGTTGACCGCCATGCGGGGTGTCAGCGAGCTGCCGGTCAACCGGCTGTCCTCGAACATGGCACCGCCTTGCAGCAGCCAGTGTTCGGTGGCACGCCACTCGAACTGGCCGAACGCCCGCCAGATCGTGTCATCGAGAGTGCCATTGAAGTAGGTCTCGGAATCCGCCCGGTCGTAACGATAGTTCATCCCGCTGACCAGCCGCAGGTTATCGGCAAGGCTCAGGGTGTCCTGCAGTTCGAGGTCGTAGCGCGATTCCCGGGTGCTCTGGTCGATGTCGCCGCAAACGGTCTGGCTCGCGCCGTTGCGCCATTGATCGAGCACCTGGTTGGCCAGCGTCTGCTCGGCGGGTGTGCCGGCCGGCGCACCAGGACCGATGAAACGCGTGATGTTGCGGGCCAGGCGCTCGGTGTAGTTCGGGTTCAATTGCCAGAGTTCGGTCAGTTGCGGGCTGAACGAAATTTCTGCGTCGCAGGCGCGCCAGGTTTGCTGGCGATCCCAGTGTTGCGCCGAACCCTGGATATAAAGGCTGTGGTCGGGATTGACGTCCAGATTCCAGCGCAATGACCCGGCGTAGTCCTTGGCGGTGACGTCAGAATTGTCACCCGCACGGGTAATCCCCGAGAACACCGGGCGGTAGGTATAGGGTCGCTGGTTGGTGCCGTCCTTGGCATTCAATTGCCAATCGAGGCTTTGCCGTTCGTCAAGGCTCTGGCTGACGGCGAGGTTAAAGCGATCGAGGCGACGACTGTCATGGTAGTCCGCGCCGGTTCGGTCGGTGTCGAAGCCATCGTCTTGCTGGCCAGACAGGGACAGGCGCAAGTCACCATCCTCCCAGCCCGTGCCCTGGCTGGCGTAAAAGTCGTTGATGCCGCGCTGGCCCTGGGTGACCTTCACGCGCGTACCGTGACTGTCGGCCGGCCGCAGGGTAATGATGTTGACCACCGCCATCAGGGCATTGGCGCCGTAGCTGACAGTATTCGGCCCGCGAAAGACTTCGATGCGCTCGATGTCTTCCATGGCCACCGGAATGTCGCTCCAGTCGACGGTGGCCAGGCCGGCGCGATACACCGAGCGCCCGTCGATCAGCACTTGCATGCGCCGCGCTTGCGTCGCGTTGGTGCCGTGGTAGTTCACCGCCGCCTGGTTGCCACTGATGTTGCCAACCATCATCCCCGGCACCAGGCGCAGCAGTTCGCTGATGTCGCGGGCACCGCTGGCATGGATCAGGGCGCTGTCGATCACCGTCATGCTTCCCGGCACGGCCGCCGGCGACTGCTTCAGGCGCGTGGCGGTGAGCACTTGCGGCAGCGGTTCGCTGTCCAGGAACAAGTCGTCGGCCAGCACTGGCGAGCTGAAAATCAGCGCCAGTACCAGAGGCGAATGCGGTGAAGGGGAGCCCGGAGACACAACACATCCCTGTCAGTGATTGATGGCGCGCATGTTAACCGAGCTGAGTGACTTTTCCATTCACGATGTCTGCATTTTCCTCGGTTTTATTGGTCTTCTTCCTACGGGTGCAGGTATTTGATGCCGGGGCTGGCCGCCGATGGGCTGCCCCGTATAATGCTGACATCGCCACTGGTATGGATTAACGGATTGCATATGACTGAACAGCGCCCGATTGCGGTCCTGGGAGGCGGAAGTTTTGGAACCGCCGTGGCTAATCTGCTGGCCGAGAACGGGCATCAGGTTCTTCAGTGGATGCGTGACCCCGAACAGGCCGAGGCCATTCGGGTCAATCGCGAGAACCCGCGTTACCTCAAAGGCATCAAGATTCTGCCCGGCGTCACGCCGGTCACCGACCTGCAAGCCACCCTGGACGCCTGCGACCTGTGTTTCGTCGCATTGCCCTCCAGCGCGCTGCGCTCGGTGCTGGTGCCGCACGCAGAACGCTTGACCGGCAAATTGCTGGTCAGCCTGACCAAAGGCATCGAAGCCCACACGTTCAAGTTGATGAGCGAGATCCTCGAAGAGATCGCCCCGCAGGCGCGCATCGGCGTCCTGTCCGGGCCTAACCTTGCCCGTGAAATCGCCGAACATGCACTGACTGCCACGGTGGTTGCCAGTGAAGACGAAGAGCTCTGCCAGCAGGTTCAGGCCGCACTGCACGGCCGTACCTTTCGTGTGTACGCCAGCGCCGACCGTTTCGGCGTGGAGTTGGGCGGGGCGTTGAAAAACGTCTACGCGATCATCGCCGGCATGGCGGTGGCGCTGGGCATGGGCGAAAATACCAAGAGCATGCTGATCACCCGGGCATTGGCGGAAATGACCCGCTTTGCGGTGAATCAGGGCGCCAACCCGATGACCTTCCTGGGGCTGGCGGGCGTGGGCGATCTGATCGTGACCTGTTCGTCACCCAAGAGCCGCAACTATCAGGTCGGCTTCGCCCTCGGCCAGGGCCTGAGCCTGGACGAGGCCGTCACACGCCTGGGCGAAGTCGCCGAAGGGGTCAACACCCTTAAGGTGCTCAAGGCCAAGGCTCAGGAGGTTGGCGTGTACATGCCGCTGGTCGCCGGGCTGCACGCGATCCTGTTCGAAGGCCGCACGCTGGAGCAGGTCATCGCTCTGTTAATGCGTGGCGAGCCGAAAACCGACGTCGACTTTATTTCCACCAGTGGTTTCAACTAATCACGCTTACCAGAAAAGCAGGGAGTTGCGCATGAACGATCCAAAAGTAGAAGCCAAGTACGAGTCCATCCTGCTGCGGGTGCTGTGGATGATCGTCTTCGTGCTGGTGTGGCAAGTGGCGCAGTTCATCCTCGGCGCTGTCGTGCTGGTGCAGTTGATCTATCGTTTGTTCTATGGCGCCCCAAGCGCCAGCTTGATGAATTTCGGCGACAGCCTGAGCCAGTTTCTGGCGCAGATCGGTCGTTTCGGCAGCTTTCACAGCGACCAGAAGCCCTGGCCGTTCGCCGACTGGCCGACGCCGCGTACACCGGAAGGTGAGGCGCCGCATGTCGTGGCACCGGCACCGCATCCGGCCCGAGATGAGGAACCCAAGCTATGAAACTCTGGGTATTGCGTCATGGTGAAGCCGAGCCTTACGGCACGCGACCCGATTCCGAACGGGCACTGACCGACCACGGCCGCAAGGAGGTGTTGAGCAGCGCGGCGCGGTTGATGGGCCAGCCGCTGACGGCGATCTATGCCAGCCCCTACCTGCGTGCACAGCAGACGGCGCAACTGGTCCGCGAGGCGTTGGGCTTCGAGCCCGAGATCCGCACCGTAGATTGGCTGACCCCGGAAACCGACCCGGACAAAGTGGCCGAGCAACTGGTATCGGTGAGCAACGTCCTTTTGGTCAGCCACAACCCGCTGGTAGGGCATTTGTTGAGTTACCTGCAACATGGTGCCGGGCATCCGCCGGAAAAAGTCAGCACCGCCGGGTTGGCCGAACTCAAGGGCGATGAGTTGCTGATCGGGTCGATGAAGCTCGACAGCATCAAGCACCCTTAACACCGCTTTTCTGTGGGCGCGTGGCTTGCCCGCGAAGGCGTCGACTCGGTTTACCTGATAAACCGCGGCGCCTGCATCGCGGGCAAGCCACGCTCCCACAGGTACGTCATAAACCGAAAAGTTTTGTATGA
Organism: Pseudomonas sp. P4_B4; assembly: GCF_056402255.1. Taxonomy (NCBI): domain Bacteria; kingdom Pseudomonadati; phylum Pseudomonadota; class Gammaproteobacteria; order Pseudomonadales; family Pseudomonadaceae; genus Pseudomonas; species Pseudomonas sp. P4_B4. The sequence continues at coordinate 87,723 of NZ_JBFUHS010000023.1, read as the reverse complement.
AATAGTCAACCAAGCACTTGCTTGGTTGGCTACGCTTGCTCCAGACCAAAATCACAGGAGCGAGTCGCATGTCTGCTGCTTTTCGTTTGCCACTGGACGTTTTCTACGAGCGTGAGGCCCGTCATCCCCGTCAGCGCTTTCTGGTCCAGCCTGTCGGAGGCGGCCAGGTCGAGACCTTGACCTGGGCGGACGTCGGCCACCAGGCCCGTTGCGCGGCCCATTGGTTGCGAGCGCGGGAACTGCCGCAGGGCAGCCATATCGCCCTGATCTCGAAGAACTGTGCGCACTGGATCATTGCCGACCTGGCGATCTGGATGGCCGGGCATGTGTCGGTGCCGTTATACCCCAACCTCACCGCCGAGACCGTTGCCCAGGTACTCGAACATTCGGAAGCGGCGCTGGCATTCATCGGCAAGCTCGACGACTGGCCGGGCATGTCCCGTGGCATCAGCCCTGACCTGCCGACCATCAGCCTGCCGCTGCATCCGTCGGGTACGTTCGATTTCAGCTGGGCCGACTTGCAACTCAGCTCGCCGATCCAGGACGATCCGAAACCTGCCGCCGATCAACTGGCGACCATCATTTACACGTCCGGCACCACGGGCATGCCAAAGGGCGTAATGCACAGCTTCGGCAATCTGGGGTTCGCCACCACACGCGGCACTGCGTTGTTCGGCCTCAACGAGTCGGACCGGTTGTTGTCCTACCTGCCTCTGTGCCACGTTGCCGAGCGGATGTTCGTCGAACTGGCGTCGATCTATACCGGCCAAACGGTGTTTTTCGCCGAGAGCCTGGATACCTTCCTCACCGATCTGCAGCGTGCGCGCCCGACCGCACTGTTTGGTGTGCCGCGTATCTGGACCAAATTCCAGATGGGTGTGTACAGCAAGATCCCGGCAAAACGTCTCGACTTTCTGCTCGGCCTGCCGATCATCGGCAAACGGGTCGGGCATAAAGTCCTCGCCGGGTTGGGGCTGGATGCGTTGCGCATCGCGTTGTCCGGCGCAGCTCCGGTGCCGCAGACCTTGTTGCAGTGGTACCGCAAACTGGGACTGGATGTGCTGGAGGTCTATGGCATGACCGAGAGTTGCGGTTACTCCCACATTTGCACACCGGGCCAGAACAAACCGGGCTGGATTGGCAAACCGTGCCCGGAAGTCGAAGTGCGGATCGCCGAGACGGGGGAGGTCATGGTGCGCAGTGGTGCGACCATGCTCGGGTATTACAAGGAACCGCAAAAAACCGCCGACACCATTACCGAGGACGGCTTCCTGCGCACCGGCGACAAGGGCGAGGAGGACGCCGAAGGCAATCTGCGCCTGACCGGGCGCCTGAAGGAAATCTTCAAGACCAGCAAAGGCAAATACGTGGCTCCGGCACCGATTGAAAATCGCCTGGCCGTGCATTCGCGCATCGAACAGGTCTGCGTGGTGGGCGATGGCTTGAGTGCGCCGCTGGGTTTGTGCGTGTTGTCGGCGGTCGGCCAGCAGGATGCCGGCGGGGCCGCGCGCGCCGGCCTGCATTCGAGCCTGGAAAAACTGCTGGAAGAGGTCAATGCTGCCCTCGACAAACATGAACAACTGCGGCGCCTGGTGGTGGTCAAGGACAGTTGGGCCGTGGAAAACGGCTTTCTCACCCCGACCCTGAAGATCAAGCGCAACGTGATCGAAGCGGCCTACGGTGAGCGCTTTGAGGAATGGAGCGAGCGCAGCGAAGCGGTGCTGTGGCAGGATTGATTCACCAACAAAACCAACAAGGAAACCCTGCGATGAGCCTGTGGCGCACCACTCCCAACATCGAGCAGTTGAACGCAATCCAGAAAAACACCATTGGCGAAGTGCTGGACATCCGTTTCGAAGCCTTCGACGACGAGTCCCTGACCGCCAGCATGGTCGTCGATCACCGCACCCATCAGCCCTACGGCTTGCTGCATGGCGGTGCCTCGGTGGTGCTGGCCGAATCGGTCGGCTCAATGGCCAGCTACCTGTGCATCGATGCCAGCAAGTTCTATTGCGTGGGCCTGGAAATCAACGCCAACCATTTGCGCGGCCTGCGCAGCGGGCGGGTGACGGCGGTGGCCAAGCCGATCCACATCGGCCGCACGACCCATGTCTGGGACATTCGGCTGACCAGCGATGAAGGCAAGGCCAGTTGCGTGTCGCGGCTGACCATGGCGGTGGTGCCGTTGGGGGAAACACCGCCGAGCAGTTCATAACGTGACGACTCTCTCTGCTGGCAGATTCAAATGTCGTGGACGCTGTGACGCCGGGTGATAGTTCTGTCGGGAAATATGGCTTCTGTCGTCTGAACGTCCGCACTCATGCTGTTCGCAACTTGTGGGTTAAGTTGACGATACCCATCCTGAGCGGCCTGCATGATCGCGCCTCGATATTCGGTAGCCGCAGAGAGAATGCCGCTTGCACCACCGCTCAGGATGGTTGCCAGCGCCCCTCGCTCGGAGTTGGGTAGTGCGGTTGCCAGTTGGGTGATGGCTTCAACGGCCCTCGCCGCACCGTAGCTGTACACAGACCCGGTCACCCTGCCGGCCGACCAATATAGGGTATCGAGCGGCGGCGGTGTCTGTAGCGAGAGGGAGCCTGCATTGTGCCTGGTTCCCGGATGAAGGCCTCGCAGCCATGTGCCGATGAATCCATCTATCCCCTCCACCATGGGAGATAGATAAGAACGACAAAGCCGAGTTGGAGGATCTCGCAATAAAACTAGGTGTGGCTGTAGAGGACCTAACCTATGAAAAGCTCACTTCCCGGGTAATAGAGTTCTCATCCGAGCGCTTTAGTAACGATCGCTTGAGCAATCGGCTGTCTGACCTCTGTGGGTTGGTAAGGACTGCTTGGGACTGGCTTGGATCATTGCTTCAAATGGAAACATTCCTTGGGGTAGTCTGGTTCACGATTACTGAGTCACTGACGAATGCCATCTTTGCCTGGTGGATTGTCGGTATCGGGTTGTTCTTTTGGATTGTTGAAGTGCCTTTTGCTTTGGCCTGCCGACTTTTGACGGACCGCTACCCAGGTCAAGCCAAAAAAGCCAGAAAGGCTACGGCCGAATTCCTTAGCATACGGTGGAAGCAGAGTTCTTCGTCGGAGGATGAAGTGTGAACTCAAGCTGGGCCCCAGCAAGCCTAACGATTGCCAATATGAAGCTTCTCGATAGACCGTTTTCGACCCAGAGTGTGTAAAACGGGCTCGTGGTTTCGAAGTCTACGTTCCTACGTGGAATCAGGCGAAGCCCCGCAACTCAGCAAACCTGAATTTTACCCAGGAGTGCGATTTTTCGCGTGATCTCGGGCAAAGCGTCAATCCAAATCGTTTTTACACAGCCTCGACCAAAAGCGGCCGCTCAAAGTCTACTGCAGAAATGTGGGCGATTCAGTCGATTTTCAGACGCGTCACGGTACTCATGAGAGTTCCTTTTTCAGTAAAGATAGAAGCTCGGTAAGTCTAGCCATTCAGATGTTCGAAAAATAGAAAGCTTGAACAGCAGTACGACGATACCGCATAGGCGGTACCAATGATGGCTATCGTTTTTGCATTACTGAACAAGTCGTGGTGGTGTAATGGCGCCATACGCCGGGCCAATGCCACTTGAGTTGAGAGGAGTGCACTTTGTACTCATTTCACCTTGAATGTATTTTGCCGATCCTCCAACCGCTAAGTCGATGTGGAGGCAAGCAAAAGCCACAATGGGAACAGACGAATGAGTGGATACATCTACAACGATCGGAATCGTAACATACTCGCAACTTTTGTTCCCTGCCGCACTGCAGTCATTTACCGAGCTGAAAACTGTATTTTGAGTGCCCGGCTGAATCCAGGTATTAGTCCCGATACTGAGTGGTGTTGGGTTTCCTTGAGTAATAAGATCTCTTATTGTTGGAACGTTATTGGTGTCTTGAGTAAATGATGTCCACTGCCCAGATTCGCATGGTCCGTAATGATAGGCTGATCCAATTTTAAATACATAGGGCTTTCCCGTGGCAGGGTCATTTATCGGTTGATTTGAGCTTGAATTCCAAAAATTATCGTACATACATTGAGTCATTGCGATGGGGAGAAGCCCCTGCGCAACGGTTCCGGGGCTTGATATTATCGCAGTAGCAGTGGAAGTAATAGGTACGGTGTCAATACCAAAAATGCGGGCAAAAAAAGTATTTACAGGTCCGCCGTTTAGGCCTGTATCTTTTTTGATAGTCACTTGCACAGCTGGAAAATGTGATGCACCCGGAAAGGCTTGCATGCCACTTGAAGGGTTTGTAACATTCCAGTAACCGGTTACGATACTACCGTTGGTTATCGTGGCGTTTTCGGTTTTATTTAGTGCAAGCGCCGTATTTGCGCGACTAGATGCTGTGGTGAAATCTGGTGCGCTGCTAGTTGAGTTTCCACATTCAATGCGTGGGTATAGACACCCCGTACCTGCAAGAGCCGTGGCGTCAGCGGCGTTTTGAAGTTCGTTACGCACAACGTAAGCATAAGCATAATCTATAGCCAATGCTGAAAAACCCAATAGTATGGGCAGTGCAAGGACAAACAAAATCAACACTGCGCCTTGCTGGTTTCTCTTAATCTCAATATGGCCTGCTATTTTTCTTTGGCTATATTGGCGTGTGGTAATGCTTTTAGTTTCAATCGCTGTGCACATGGTGAGCATCCTAAATTGAAGTCACTCATTTAGCATCACTGTTGTCGCCGACAAGTTCATGGGGTTATCGACTACATGGAGGATGCCGCCAAGAATCATAGTGGAGTATTGGTATGAAACCTGGACAGTGAGTGGCGTTCCAAAAAGTCCTCCAGCCCCTTGCGGAACACTTACCACCGGGGTGACGGAAGAACCAAATGTTATCAAGTGAGAACCTAGATAATTATTGGCAACACTCTGAATTTGAGCGGTGGTGAGTTTCGGCGATTTTAATACTATGCCGGCTCTTGCTGCTTCTCGGCTGGCATTTGTTATTATGGATTTGTTATAAAGGGCAATGCTAAATTCTATAATTACAAATATGATTAGAAAAAGAACTGGCAGCACGAGCGAGAGTTCGATAGCGGCAAGTCCTTGTTGTTTTTTTCTCATGCTACCCACCTTTGCTACCTGAACCTTTTTGTACGACAATGCATGCTCTAGACTTGCATGCGCCACTTAACTGGTGACTTCGTTGCTTCGTAAACGATCAGCCGTTTACGTATTTACCATAGATTCATTTGGCCAAAAGTAAAGCCTGTCTAACGTTAATTTGTGGGGTTTTTGGTTGTGTAGTTGGCTGCTGAAGAAACTGCCGCAGAAGCCAGCTCTCACTCGATCTGACGCATTATCGATAGAAATCAACAATATAAGTAAGTGCGCGATACTCACCCATCAATCGAGGGTTTATTTCAAATCGCTCCATGGGACTGTAGCTATCCAAGTTTTTGCAATATTAATCGCGAGTTGAAGTGGTTTGCGTGCTTCGATATAGCCGTACTCTATAAGGCTGAGGGTTATCAGTCGGATTGCGTCAAATGATCGAATCATAGTTGTCGCTTGTGTGTAGTGGTTGTCGCTAATGGCCGTTATCTGCCTGATGTAGATTCAGTTAGCCATAACGAAAAGGTGGATTGAGAGAGCTTGGTGGTACAGAACTGGTACGAACGGAATAGAGGGCTGCTGGAACCCTTTGTCTTAAAGGGCTTTATGGAAAGTTATTCCAATCCATCGGACTGATCCAGCTACGCATGGTTTTCGGCACGAATTGATTGAACGCACCGTTGAGTCCGGTCAGTGCGGAATAGGCAAGCGCTGTCCTACCGATGGTCGGTAACCGTTGCCGTGCATTGACGCTGCCCCAGGGGAAGTTTGATCCATGCCCTCTGAGTATTTGTTGCAAGAGTTCCCGGGCAACTGACCCAGCCGCCACACCGATTCGATTGATAGCGACTTGGTTGAGCTCGATCTCTTCAGTATCGGCTACTTCGTCGTTGGCACTCCAGATCGCCAGCTGAATTCCAACAAGGAGCCCTAGAGCCGCGCCGAGCTCCACCGCGCCAGGATGAATTCTGGCAGCCAGCCCACCGCCGACAAGCGCGACAGCGAAGCCTTCTATCGCACCCGCTGTTATTTCCAGGCCATTGTTGGTTGCACGCGTGGGAGGCAAGGTGTTAAGTGCGGCAACGGTCGACATTTGCACCAGTCCTCCTATCCCTCTGGAAATGAAATCGCGGGCAAAGGCTGAGGTTGATGCATTGCGCAGTTGCGGTTGTGGAGGCGATGTTCGTGAAGGGTGATCATCAACCAGCCCCTCGATATCGACATGGCCAACCGGATTGCCATGTACCATGGCATATAGATTCAGCCCGTCCAACGTGCCACTCGAATCGGCACTTAACCACCGTTGGCACCACGGCAGGTAATAACGAAATCCGTAGTAATACAACCCGTTCGCATCCAGTTCCTGTCCCGAGTAACGAAGCGTTTTGAAGTTCGCTTCAACCTTGTTCCTCCCGGCCCACCAACAGGTTCCGCCGTAGGGGTAGTAGCTTTCCCGCGAGATGATTAAGGTTGCTTCATCAAGTTCGAGGGTGCTGGAACCCAAATGATCGATGAAGCTGTAGCGCTGTTGGTCCTGAGGGATTCCAGTCGGTTGTCCCTTTTCCCAGTGCAATACCTGCACCGTGCCTCGCCCGGCCTTGACCGTGATGACATGGAGGATTTCGTTGACGGATGTACGGATTTCCACTCCCGGCAGGTAGCGATTTTCGTGACTCCGGATCAATTTGCCGGTGTAGGCCTGCCGGATCTTTCGCTGACGCTGGCCACTGCCGTCGTACACATAAAACTCGCAATCGTTCAGTTCGTCCTCGCGCACGATCTGATCGACCTGGTGCAGCTGATTGCGCCGATCCCACAGTAGGTCTTGCCCCGCTTGAAGTTGCAGTCGGTTGCCGTTCAGGTCATAGCTCGCGGCAATTTCCTGTTCTTCAGGTAACTCGCCATTGGCGTTTTCTGGCAGGCTGCGATTACTGAAACGGGCGATGGCTGTACGTTCGGTTCGGTTCGGTTCGGCTTGCGCTGTTAGCGTGATGTTGCGTGACTACCAGGTTGCCGGCTTGATCGTAGCGGTAGATCCGTGAGTAGTTTTCAACTTGTGCCAGATCGGCATCGGACTGGAAAGGAGGCAACTGAGGACCGCCCGGGGCGTTGCGAACCTGGCGACCGCTGGGTTCTATCAGCCGATAGAGACTGTCGTAGCGGTAACAATTGTTCGGTTCGATACGCTGATTGCGGTGAAAGTGTTTGGCTTCGACTGCGTCGGTGATGCACGTGATATTGCCCACCGTGTCGTAGTTGTAAGTCAGGTGCTGCAACGCTGGTTGTCCCGGCACAAAAGCCTTCAAGCGCTCCAGTCGGCCATCTTCAGGTCGATAAGTCGCACACGAAACAACACCGTTTCCTGCACGTTGTCGTTCGATTTGGCCAAAGACGTTGTAGTGAATTTCACTGACCAGCGTCTTTTCGTCTGCCGATCCGGCCAGTTTCAGACGGACTTCACGCAATTGGGCGGCACAGGTCTGAATGTACGTTTGCCGGTTGCCCAGTGCATCGGTCTGACTAATGGGCTCGCCTGCGGCGTTGCAGTGGAGGCGGGTGACGGCAGGCTCTTTTCCCAACAGTGCATCGCGCTCGGCCTCAGTTTCAGGACAGTCCACCGTCCACTGCGGATCTGCAATGAACGTCCTGCTGTGTTGAAACGCAGTGCCATTGAGACTGAATTCCGTGAGATGCACAGTGTCCGCGGTATCGTCATGGCATATCAACTGGCCGCGCCGATTGTGGACCGCATCGGCACTGGTATCAGCGTAGGAAAGGCGTGCGGTGCAGTGTTCCGGTCCGCCGAGAGCGAGCTCGAACGTGGCAGTCGGGCGGCGTCGAATGTCATAGTCCACGCGGCTGTGGCTGAGCTTCTGATCCCCGCCTTCCACGCCTTGGCCGTCCACGCCGAGCAAGCCCAGCCGCCATCCTGCGTCACTGTTTTCCGACAGCAATACCGAACATGACAAGCTGAGCACGTTCAGTTGATTGGCTGCTGGCGGGTTCATCAGGAACAGGCGTGGATCCCTGCTCAGTACGGCACGCCCGGCCATGTCGTACACCTGCTGGGAGATGTAAGGTTCCGGCGATGATGCACTGTCGCGACGGTGATAGGCGATATCACGCACACCCAACCCGCGAGGATCGAACGCTTTGATAGCGGGGGTGTTGGCGTGGGTCATTACGATCGTGCCCATGACTTGGCGTGACAGACTCTTATCCGCGTCGGGAGGATTGACTGTCAACTGTCAGAAATAACAGGTATTGCCACGCACGGCGTTTTAACCACGGCAGGTCTGTCATCATTCCTGGCAGTTACGGTCATTGCTGCAGGACGCGGTCTTGCGGACAATCAACGCCTGTTCACGCTCATGGAATTGCAGGTATGTCGCAACAGATCTTTTTCGCCCACGCCAATGGTTTTCCTTCGGGAACCTACGGCAAGTTGTTTGCGGCGCTGGCACCCGAGTTTCAGGTGACACATCTGGAGCAGCACGCCCACGATCCGCGTTTCCCGGCGGACGACAACTGGTACAACCTGGTGGATGAGCTGATCCATCACCTGCAACAACAGGCTGAGCCTGTGTGGGGCGTCGGTCATTCCTTCGGTGGCGTGTTGCACCTGCATGCGGCCCTGCGCTGCCCCGAGTTGTATCGCGGGGTGGTGATGCTCGACTCGCCTGTACTGACTCGAACCGACCAATGGGTCATACGGGCGGCCAAACGCTTCGGTTTCATCGACCGCTTGACGCCGGCCGGGCGTACTTTGGGCCGCCGTGAAGAGTTCGCCGACCAGGAAAGCGCCCGGAAGTATTTCGCCGGCAAAACCCTGTTTCGCGGCTTCGACCCGGAATGCTTCGATGCCTACCTGCAACATGGCTTGCATCAGGTCGGCGACAAGCTGCGCCTGCGGTTCGACCCGGCCACGGAAATCAGCATCTATCGCGGCGTGCCGCACACCAGCCCGGGCAGCACCCGGCAGTTGCAAGTACCGCTGGCGGTGGTTCGCGGTCACAACAGCCGCGTTGTGATGCGCCATCACGCCAGTTCGGTCGACCGCCTGCCGCTGGGCGAGTCGTTGACCATGCCCGGCGGCCACATGTTTCCGCTCGAACGCCCCCTTGATACCGCTGACATGCTCAAAGGCCTGTTCTACCGCTGGGACGGCCGTCGTCAACAGGATTGCGCATGAACCACGTCGTCGAAGAGGTCCGCCTGAGCCTGCCGCACATCGAACTGGCGGCGCACCTGTTCGGTCCCGAAGACGGTTTGCCGGTGATTGCCCTGCATGGCTGGCTGGACAACGCCAACAGCTTTGCCCGTCTGGCACCCAAACTCAAAGGCCTGCGCATCATCGCACTGGACATGGCCGGTCACGGTCATTCCGGGCATCGCCCGCCGGGCGCCGGTTACGCCATGTGGGACTATGCCCACGATGTGCTGCAAGTCGCCGAACAGCTTGGACTGCGCAAATTTGCGTTGATGGGGCATTCGATGGGCGCCATTGCTTCGCTGATCATCGCCGGGTCGATGCCCGAACGGGTCACCCACCTGGCGTTGATCGACGGCATCATTCCTCCTACAGACAAAGGTGAAAACGCTGCCGAGCGCATGGGCATGGCCCTGCAAGCGCAACTGGATCTGCGGGAAAAGCGCAAACCGGTCTACGACACCCTCGACCGTGCCATCGAAGCGCGAATGAAGGGCCTGGTGGCGGTCAGCCGCGAGGCCGCTGAACTGCTGGCACAGCGTGGTCTGATGCCGGTGCCGGGCGGTTACACCTGGCGCACCGACAATCGACTCACACTGCCATCGCCGCTACGTCTTACAACTGAACAGGCCATGGCCTTCGTCCAGCGGATCAAGTGTCCTGCAACACTGGTGGTTGCCGCCGACGGCATGCTCGCCAAACACCCGGAATTGCTGGAGCGTCTACCCTTTAGCCGGGAACAGCTGCCAGGCGGCCACCATTTGCACCTGAATGACGAGTCCGGTGCCGATCTTGTCGCAGACTGTTTCAATCGGTTTTTCGCCATTCCTTGACTTGCGCCGGGCAACTGTCGAGGCTTGGTGGGTTGAAAAGGGAGACAACCATGATAGATCTCTACACCGCTGCGACCCCGAATGGCCACAAGGTCTCTATCGTGCTCGAGGAACTCGGCCTGCCTTACACGGTGCATGCCTTGAGTTTCGACAAAAAGGAGCAGAAGTCCGCGGACTTCCTCAAGATCAACCCCAATGGCCGGATTCCGGCGATTGTCGATCGTGCCAACGGCGATTTCGCCGTGTTCGAATCAGGCGCCATCCTGATTTACCTCGCTGAAAAGACTGGCAAACTGATGCCATCGGACCCGAAGGGACGTTCGCTGGTATTGCAGTGGCTGATGTTCCAGATGGGGGGCATCGGCCCGATGCAGGGTCAGGCCAACGTGTTCTTCCGCTACTTTCCGGAAAAACTCCAGGGCGCCATCGACCGCTACCAGCATGAAACCCGCCGCCTCTACGAAGTGCTCGACACTCGGTTGCAAAGCGTGGAGTTCCTCGCCGATCAGTACAGCATTGCCGACATCGCCACCTTTCCCTGGGTGCGCGGTTATGAGTGGTCGGGCGTCTCGGTGGAGGGCTTGACGGCGCTGCAACGCTGGATGGCAACCCTGGAGGCCCGGCCGGCGGTGCAGCGTGGTCTGCAGGTACCGATACGCGCCGATGAAGCCAGTATTATCAAGGGCGCCCAGGCCATGCTGATCCGATGAGTCTATTCATGCGTTCATTCAGTTTGCTGGTGCTGTGCAGTTTCAGTCCCTTGTTATTCGCCGCTGATATTCCGGGCAGTCAGGACCTGCCGATAGTGCCGCGCATGACCGACGCCCAGATTGTCGACTATCGCCCCGCCGTCGAGCTGGAGCGGATCTACCCGTTGGGCTCGATCCGTAAAATCAGTGGCCAGTTACGTTTCGACGGCCAGGTCAGTGCGCGCGGCAACGTCACTTCGGTGACCTACGAGTTGCCACCGGAGCATTCATCCATCGAGGCGTTCACCGCTGCCCGCGAGGCCTTGCAGCAGCAGGACGCCGGGTTGCTCTTTTGGTGCCAGGCGCGCGATTGCGGCGAAAGCAGCCTCTGGGCCAATGAAGTCTTCGGTAACGCCAAGCTGTACGGCGCCGACGATCAACAAGCCTATTTGCTGCTGCGACTTGCCGCTCCACGGGACAACACGCTGGTAGCGCTGTACAGCATCACCCGGGGTAATCGCAAAGCCTACTTGCATGTCGAGCAGTTCGACGCTTCGGCACCGCTGGGCGAGTTGTTGCCGACCTCCGCGACCTTGCTGCGTGAACTCAAGAGCACCGGCGAGCTCGATTTTCCCACGTTGAACAGCGCACCTGACGAGACCTGGCTACGCCTGATTTCTCGCGGACTGAATCTGGACACCACCTTGAGGGTCAGCATTTCCGGAGCTAACGCCGAAGCCTGGCGTCAGGCACTGATTAGCCAGGGCGTGCGTGCCGCGCGGATGGAAACCGGCAGTGCCGAGGGCTCTGGCCTGCACATCGAGCTATTGCGCTAGGCTGTACCGGGCGAACGTGCATGCTGCGTTCGCCTACTCTTTTGCTGACTGACTTTTTCGAGACTTTTGATGATCAATAACGATCGCCTGTTGGTGCAGATCCTGCTCGTGGTGTTGTTCGGCGCGAGCTTCTGGGTGATGGCGCCGTTCTGGTCGGCGATGTTCTGGGGCGCGGTCCTGGCATTTGCCAGTTGGCCGCTGATGCGCTTGTTGACCCGTTGGCTCAATGGTCGTGAGTCGCTGGCGGCGGCATTGCTGACGCTGGGCTGGATGGTGCTGGTAGCGGCACCGCTGGTGTGGCTGGGTTTCAACCTCGCCGATCATGTGCGCGATGCCACTGCATTCATCAAGGATGCGCAGGTCGAGGGGCTGCCCGAAGCACCGGTGTGGCTGGGTTCGATTCCTTTTGTGGGCGAGCGGCTGGTAGGCATCTGGAACAGCATCGATGAGCAGGGCGCGGCGATGATGGTGTCGCTCAAGCCTTATCTGGGGCAGGTGGGTAACTGGTTGCTGGCGCGCAGCGCGCAGATCGGCGGCGGTATTCTCGAGCTGACCCTGAGCATCGTCTTCGTGTTCTTTTTCTATCGTGACGGGCCGCGTCTGGCGGCGTTTGTACACACGTTGCTGGAGCGGCTGATCGGTCAGCGGGCCGGCTACTACATTGAACTGGTGGCGGGCACGGTACAGCGGGTGGTGAACGGTGTGATCGGCACGGCGGCGGCCCAGGCGATCCTGGCGCTGATCGGGTTCCTGATTGCCGGCGTACCGGGTGCGCTGGTGCTTGGCATCGTGACGTTCATGCTCAGCCTGATCCCGATGGGCCCGCCGCTGGTGTGGATTCCGGCGACCGCGTGGCTGGCCTGGAAAGGCGAGTACGGGATGGCCATATTCCTCGGCATCTGGGGCACATTCGTCATCAGCGGTGTCGACAACGTGCTCAAGCCGTACCTGATCAGCCGTGGCGGTAACCTGCCGCTGGTCATTGTGCTGCTTGGGGTGTTTGGCGGGTTGATTGCCTTTGGCTTTATCGGCCTGTTCATTGGCCCGACATTGCTGGCGGTGGCCTACAGCCTGTTGATCGACTGGAGCAAGACTCAGGCACGGGTTGAAGATCGCCGGCCCTGAGATTTGTATTCTGCTTAGGGCCTCTTCGTCGGAACGCCGCCGGGAGCAAGTCGGATCGCCGCACCGCCGCTCCCACAATGGATCGGATGGGGGTTCAGATACGAGGCAGGCGAATCACTGCCGTCAGGCCGCCACCCGGGGTTTCTTCCAGTGTCAGTTGCCCGCCCATTCGTTGCGCGGCCTCGCGGGCAATGGTCATGCCCAGGCCAACGCCGCCGGAATTGCGATTGCGCGAGCCTTCAAGGCGAAAGAAGGGTTCGAACACCGCTTCGCGTTGTTCAGCGGCGATGCCCGGGCCATGATCGATGACCCGAATCACCAGTTGTTCACGATGGTCTTGCAGGGTAATCAGCGCCTGTCCGGCGTAGCGCAGGGCATTGTCCATCAGGTTGTTGATGCAAGAGCGCAAGGCCATCGGCTGCACCTGCAAGGGAGCGCAGTGACCGCTGGCCTGGACGTTCGCACCCTGGTCCTGGGCATTTTCACTCAGGGACTCCACCAACGCCTGCACGTCCATCCACTGCGGGGCTTCGCTGGTGCGCTGTTCATGCAGGTAGGTGAGGGTGGCGTCGAGCATGCTGATCATGTCGTCGAGATCCTGGCGCATCTGGCCTTGCAGCTTGTCGTCGTCGATTTTCTCCAGCCGCAGCTTGAGCCGCGACAGCGGCGTGCGCAGGTCGTGGGACACGGCACCGAGCATGCGCGAGCGCTGCTTGACCTGTTCCAGGATGCGGCGCTGCATTTTGTTGAACGTGTGCGCCGCTTGCCGCGCTTCCCGTGGTCCCGACTCATCCAGTGGCGGGCTGTCGAGGTCTTCGCTCAAGCGCTCGGCCGCGTCGCTCAGGCGCTGGATCGGCCGGCTCAGCAGCTTGGCGCCGTACCAGGCGGCAATGATCAGCGAGACCAATTGAAACGTCAGGGGCACCAACGGACCGCCAAACCACGGTCGAGGCGGCCGTTTCTCGAAACGTGGGTCCAGTGGCGGGCGTGGCCCGTCCAGACCTTCGGAAAACTCCGGTGGAGGTGGCGGAGGCGGCGGGCCGTAATGGTGGAACCAGGCAAAGGCCAGCAGGTGCGCGAGGATAATCGCCAGCAACAGCACGCCAAACAGGCGGCCGAACAGCGTATCGAAGCGCCCGCGCATCAGCCTATGTCTCGGGCATCGAACAGGTAACCCTCACCGCGAACGGTCTTTATCAACTGCGGAGCCTTGGGGTCGTCGCCGAGCTTCTGGCGCAGGCGCGACACCAGCAGGTCGATGCTGCGGTCAAAGGCTTCGATCGAGCGACCGCGAGCGGCGTCCAGCAGTTGTTCCCGGCTGAGCACGCGGCGCGGACGTTCGATAAACACCCAGAGCAGGCGGAATTCGGCGTTGGACAGCGGCACCACCAGGCCATTGTCGGCAATCAGTTGCCGCAGCACGCTGTTCAGGCGCCAATTGTCGAAACGAATGTTCGCCCGCTGTTCGCTGCGGTCATCGCGCACCCGGCGCAGGATGGTCTGGATCCGCGCCACCAGCTCGCGGGGCTCGAACGGCTTGGCCATGTAGTCGTCGGCGCCGAGTTCGAGGCCGATGATCCGGTCGGTGGGTTCGCAACGGGCGGTGAGCATCAGGATCGGGATGTCCGACTCGGCGCGCAGCCAGCGGCACAGCGACAGACCGTCTTCACCGGGCAGCATCAGGTCGAGCACCACCACGTCGAAATGCTCCGCCTGCATCGCCAGGCGCATCGCGGCGCCATCGGTGACGCCGCTGGCGTGGATGTTGAACCGGGCCAGGTAGTCGATCATCAATTCGCGGATCGGGACGTCATCGTCGACGATCAGGGCGCGAATGCTCCAGCGTTTGTCGTCACCAGGCGTTTTTTGGTCATCGTTCACGGGTGCTTGGGTGTTGTGCATGCGTGCGTTCATCTGCCAGGTAGGCTGCCAACCACAAAGATAGGCTGCGAGGTTGTGGTTCCAGCATAGGCGTCCGGCCCGGAGGCGGGAAGTGCTGTTGTAGGGACCTGTTGCGGTTGCCGAGGGTAGCGGGCCAGGGTGTTGCGGGCGTGTCGTGTGTGTATCGAACTCGACACAATGGCCTCAAGGGCTAGTCTTGCCTGAGCCGTCGCGACGATTTACCGATCATCGGGTCCCGCAGCGGCGCTGGTTCCGCTACAATGCGCGCCGATTTCGACTTGCCTGAGAGCCCACTCATGTCCGCCTGCCAGACTCCTATCATCGTCGCCCTGGATTTCCCTACCCGTGACGCCGCACTGAAGCTGGCCGATCAGTTGGACCCGAAGCTGTGCCGGGTCAAAGTCGGCAAGGAACTGTTCACCAGCTGCGCCTCGGAAATCGTCGGCACTCTGCGCGATAAGGGTTTCGAAGTGTTCCTGGACCTCAAGTTCCACGATATCCCGAACACCACCGCGATGGCCGTCAAGGCGGCTGCGGAAATGGGCGTGTGGATGGTCAACGTGCATTGCTCCGGCGGCCTGCGCATGATGGCTGCGTGCCGTGAAGTGCTGGATCAGCGCACTGGTCCTAAACCACTGCTGATCGGCGTGACCGTGCTTACCAGCATGGAGCGTGAAGATCTGGCAGGCATCGGTCTGGACATCGAGCCCCAGGAGCAGGTGCTGCGCCTGGCCGCCCTGGCGGAAAAAGCCGGGATGGATGGCCTGGTGTGCTCGGCCCTGGAAGCCCAGGCGCTGAAAGCGGCGCACCCGTCGCTGCAACTGGTGACCCCGGGGATTCGTCCGGCGGGCAGCGCCCAGGACGATCAGCGCCGCATTCTGACGCCGCGTCAGGCGCTGGATGCCGGTTCCGACTATCTGGTGATCGGCCGTCCGATCAGCCAGGCGGCAGATCCGGCGAAAGCGCTGGCCGACGTCGTGGCCGAACTCGCCTGATCAAACACCACACAACCCAATGTGGGAGCGGGCTTGCTCGCGAAGAGGGCGTGTCAGTCGACGAAGATGTTGTCTGGCACACCGCATTCGCGAGCAAGTCGGATCGCCGCACCGCCGCTCCCACAGTTGTTTTGGGGTGGTTTCAAATAACGGGTCAGACCTTCAACACCAACTTCCCGAAATTCTCGCCGCTGAACAATTTCATCAGCGTCTCCGGGAAGGTCTCCAGTCCTTCGACGATGTCTTCCTTGCTCTTGAGCTGCCCCTTGGCCATCCAGCCGGCCATTTCCTGGGCGGCGCTGGCATACTGGGCGGCGTAGTCCATCACCACAAATCCTTCCATGCGCGCACGGTTGACCAGCAGTGACAGGTAGTTGGCCGGCCCCTTGACCGCTTCCTTGTTGTTGTACTGGCTGATGGCACCGCAAATCACCACCCGTGCCTTCATGTTCAGGCGGCTCAACACCGCGTCAAGAATGTCGCCACCCACGTTATCGAAATACACGTCGACGCCTTTCGGGCACTCGCGCTTGAGACCAGCGAGGACGTCTTCGCTCTTGTAGTCGATAGCGCCATCGAAACCCAGTTCATCGATCAGGAACTTGCACTTGTCGGCGCCGCCGGCAATGCCAACCACCCGGCAGCCTTTGATCTTGGCGATCTGCCCGGCAATGCTGCCCACGGCGCCGGCTGCGCCCGACAGCACCACGGTGTCACCGGCCTTCGGAGCGCCGACGTCGAGCAGGGCGAAGTACGCGGTCATCCCGGTCATGCCCAACGCGGACAAGTAACGTGGCAGCGGTGCCAGTTTCGGATCGACCTTGTAGAAGCCTCGCGGCTCACCGAGGAAGTAATCCTGCACGCCCAGGGCTCCATTGACGTAATCCCCGACCGCAAACCCCGGGTTGTTCGACGCAATGACTTTGCCCACACCCAAGGCGCGCATGACTTCGCCGAGCCCGACCGGCGGGATGTAGGACTTGCCCTCGTTCATCCAGCCACGCATGGCCGGGTCCAGGGACAGGTATTCGTTTTGAACCAGGATCTGACCCGCCGCCGGTTCGCCGACCGGTATTTCCTGGTAGGTGAATGTCTCACGGGTCGCCGCGCCAACCGGACGTTTGGCGAGCAGGAATTGGCGATTGGTCTGGGAGGTCATGGCAGGCACTCAAGATGAATGAAGCTTTGTTGATAGCCGGTCAGCGACGATGCCGCAAGTTCGGCTGATGCGGCGAATGCAGGTTGATCCAGTGCAGTGATAGTTGGTACGAGAGTTCCATCACTGCAACTCATGGGCGCCCAACCGGAGCCTTGATAGTGCTGCCGTGTTCAAAACCTCCATGGCTAGACTGGCCCTACGCGATTCCCCGCTTTCTTCTTTTCGAGGACATAACAATGAGCATGACGTTTTCCGGCCAGGTAGTTGTGGTGACGGGCGGGGCGGCCGGTATTGGCCGCGCGACCGCCCAGGCATTTGCCGCCGAGGGCCTGAAGGTAGTGGTGGCCGATATGGACGTGGCGGGCAGCGAGGGCACGGTGGCGCTGATTCGTACCGCCGGTGGCGAAGCGACCTTCGTGCGCTGCAACGTTACCTTGGAAAGCGAGGTAAAAAATCTGATGGAGGAGGTGATCAATACTTACGGTCGCCTCGACTATGCCTTCAACAATGCCGGTATCGAAATCGAGAAAGGCAAGCTGGTCGAAGGTACGCTCGACGAGTTCGACGCGATCATGGGCGTCAACGTCAAAGGTGTCTGGCTGTGCATGAAATACCAGTTGCCGCTGCTGCTGGCGCAAGGAGGCGGCGCGATCGTCAATACGGCATCGGTGGCCGGCCTCGGGGCCGCGCCGAAAATGAGCATCTACGCAGCCTCTAAACATGCGGTGATCGGCCTGACCAAGTCGGCGGCCATTGAATACGCCAAGAAGAAGATCCGGGTCAATGCCGTGTGCCCGGCGGTGATCGACACGGATATGTTCCGTCGCGCTTATGAGGCCGACCCGAAAAAAGGCGAGTTCGCCAACGCCATGCATCCGGTCGGTCGCATCGGCAAGGTTGAAGAGATCGCCAGCGCGGTGCTGTACCTGTGCAGCGATGGCGCGGCGTTCACTACGGGGCACTCATTGGCCGTGGACGGTGGCGTCACCGCGTTTTAAAACGACGCACCGCCGCTCCCACAGGTTTTTTGTTTCCACAAAGGGACCGGGCAATGTGTTTCAAATGATTAGAACAAAGGGTTTTAGCGGCGTTGTCGCACATGTCTTCGAACACTCCTGTGATTAACTGCTTCTCGCAAAATCAACAGGAGTTTGCTTGCTCATGGAATTGAGAATCGACCGACAGGCGCTGGTGCCCGTCGTACAGCAAATTGTTGACGCGCTGACCTGCTGGCTTCATTCCAGCGGGGTATCGCCCGGCACGCGCCTGCCTTCGGTGCGACAGATCGCGCGGATCAATTTGCTCAGTCAGTTAAGCGTCGCCCAGGCCTGTGAACGCCTGGTGACGCAGGGGATGCTGGTGTCAGGTCAGGGGGCCGGCTATACGGTTGCCGACCCCACATTGGCCGCGGGCGCAAAGCACGAGCCGGCGTGGTTTGAGGGGGCTGAGCCCGAGTACGGGCCTTATTCGAGTGAGTTGAGGCTGGGCTGTGGCGGGCTGCCTGAAAGCTGGCGCGAGACCGACGATCTGATTTACGCGATTCGGCAAGTCAGTCGTACCGATACGGCCAGCCTGTTCAACTATGGCTCGCCGCTTGGATTGCCAGCCTTGCGACAACAGATACTCAAGCGCCTCAGGCAACTGGATATCCCGGTGCAGGACAACCGGATCATGACCACGGCGGGTGCCAGTCAGGGGCTCGACCTGATTGTGCGGACACTGTTCAAGGCCGGTGACTGTGTGGTCGTGGAGAGTCCCGGTTATCCGGTGCTGTTCGATCTGCTCAGGCTGCACGGCATCCACATGGTCGAGGTGCCGCGAACACCGCGCGGGCCGGACGTTGAAGTACTCGAATCGGTGCTGGTCAAACACCGGCCTCAAGGGCTGCTCGTCAATAGCTTCTATCACAACCCGACCGGCAGCAGCCTTGCACCGGTGGTGGCGCGCCGCGTGCTGCAGCTGGCCAGGACTTTTGGCGTGCAGGTGATCGAAGACGACGTTTATGCGGATTTGCACAGCGGTTCCGGTATGCGACTGGCTGCGCTGGACGACAACGTGATCTACGTGGGCAGCTACTCCAAGACCCTCAGCAGTTCCTTGCGGGTCGGTTTCGTAGTGGCCGGTTCCGAAGTCATTACGCGTCTGGCCGAGGTCAAAATGATCAGTGGCATAGGCGCCTCACGATTTTGCGAGTCGGTGCTGGCCTGCCTGTTGGCTAACGGTGCCTACGGCAAACTGGTGCAGCGTCAGCGCCAACGCTTGAACAGCGGCCGGCTGGCGGTGTTGCAATGGCTCGAAGATGCCGAATGGGAGGTTTTCGGCAAGCCGACGGGAGGCCTGTTCATCTGGGCGCGATCACCAATGTCCGACTTCGATCAGGTGCGGACCCAGGCACAGCGTCTGGGTGTACTGCTGTCATCGAAGACCGCCTTCAACCCCTCGGGTGAGGCCAGTGACTGGCAGCGTATCAATGTGGCTTATGCCTGCGACCCGCGGGCCCGTGCGCTCTTTCAGGCCACTGCCCGGGATCGACCTCAAGCGTTCTGAAAACGACGTTGGTGTAGCTTTTTGCCATTATTCAGGCGCCAGAGCCTTGTGTTGCTACTGGCCCGTTGCGAGTCTTCGTCTACAGACTTTGGCAGGGGACTAAGTGCAATGAATTCGGCCGTGCAAGGACGTTTTGCCAACCTCGGTATGGCGAAAAAACTGGGTATCGGGTTTGTCCTGGTGTTGTTGTTGACGGCGCTGGTGGCGGGGATTGGCGTTTGGTCCCTGCAAACCATCAGCCAGCGCTTCGACGGGCTCAAGCAAATGTCATCGCTCAACAGCGGTTTGCTCAAGGTGCGGCTACTGGAGCAGGAATACGCCTTGCACGGCAATCCGAAAACCGTCGATGCCCTGCACGAGGGCGTCGATGGCCTGATCGCTCTGGCCGGCCAGCTCAAGGCCGCGTCTGCGGCCAACGTGCCGGTGATGAACGATGTCGAACAGTCCCTGGGGGCCTATCGCAAGGCCTTCGACGAGTTTGTCTCGCTCACCCAGGCCAAGGACCTGGCGCTGGAAATGGCCAGTTGGTCGGTGTCCAGCGTGGCCAATAATCTTGATGTATTGCAATCCGGGCTCGCCGATGACGGCGCCTATACCCTGAAAGATTCCGAAGGCAAGGACGGTGCGCAATTCATCGAGCAGGCCAGTCAGGTCAGTCAGGTTTCACGCTTGATGCTGCAAGCCATGAATGAAGCACGCGTGCGTCTGGATCAAAGCCGCAAAGGCGACGACAGCGCGGGGCAGGGCAAGATCGAACAGGCCAGCCAGGCACTGGCCCAGGCCGAGCAGCTCAAGACCACGGTCAAGGATGAGGGTTACCAGACCGTCCTCAATGAGGTGATGGGCCATATCGCCAGTTTCAGTGACAAGCTCACCGAGTACACCGGCCTGCTGGAGCAGGAAAAAACCGTCTATCAACAATTGCATCAACGTGCTGCCCAAGTGGTCGAGCGGGTGGATCAGGCTTATGGCGCTGAAGACCAGGCGATGCAGGCTGAACTGAAAAAGAACTCGCTGTTGATCATTGGCTCCTCGGCCCTGGCCTTGCTGGTTGGGCTGGTTGCCGCGTGGTTCATCACCCGGTTGATCGTGGCACCGCTGCGTAGCGTGATTCAGGTAGCGCAGCAGATTGCCTCGGGGGATTTGAGTGCGACCATTGACGTGACCCGCCGTGACGAAATCGGCCAGTTGATGCAGGCAATGCAGCAAATGGGCGCGGGACTCAGCCATATCGTCAGCGGCTTGCAGTCGGGTATCGAGCAGTTGGCGACTTCCGCCCAATCGCTGTCGGCGGTGACTGAACAGACCAACCTCGAAGTCAGCACGCAGAAAGAGGAAACCGAACAGGTCGCCACCGCAATGAATCAGATGACGGCCACGGTGCATGATGTCGCGCGCAATGCGGAAGAAGCGGCCCTGGCCGCGCAAACGGCTGACGGCAAGGTTGAAAGCGGTCAGCAGGTGGTGCGCCAGAGCATGGCGCGGATCGAGCAGTTGGCGGACTCGGCCGCCTCGGCCAGTTCGAGCATCGAAAGCCTGAGCGCGGAAATCCAGAACATCGGCACGGTGTTGAGTGTGATCAAAAGCGTGGCGGAGCAAACCAACCTGCTGGCATTGAACGCGGCGATCGAGGCGGCCCGGGCCGGTGAGCAGGGCAGGGGCTTTGCCGTGGTGGCCGATGAAGTGCGTGCGTTGGCCAAGCGAACCCAGCAATCGACCGAGGAAATCGAACGCCTGGTCAGCGCCTTGCGCTTGGCGGCGCAGTCGTCGGTGCAGCAGATCCAGAGCAGTGGCGAGTTGGTGAAGCTGGCGGTTAGCGATGCCTTGCAGACCGAGAGTGCGCTGGGGAGCATTGCCGCGGCGGTATCCTTGATCCAGCAGATGAACCAGCAGATAGCCGCGGCAGCCGAGGAACAGAGCTCGGTGGCCGAGGAGATCAACCGCAGTGTCACCAGTATTCGCGCCAGTGCCGATCAGTCATCGCTGGCGATGCAGGGCAATGCAGCGTCCAGTGTCCAGTTGGCGCAACTGGGGGTTGAACTGAAGGGGATGGTGGGGCATTTCAGGCTTTGAAATGATCATCGGGCAGACCAAAAAAAGCCACCTCTCGGTGGCTTTTCTGTTTTCGCTGATCAGTCGTAGATCACTTTTTTCTTCCAGTCCGCATCGGCCTCGACGTCCTTGAGGCCTTCGGTCAACTGGTTGACCTCGCCTTCGACCGGCGCGATGCGATCCATGACCTGGTCGTTGGCGCGGGCCAGGAGTTTTTCCAGGTATTCCAGTTGCTCGGCGTAGACCTGTGGTTCCTGTTGTTTGCGCAGGTATTGCACGCCGCGCTCGAATGCCAGGCGAGCCTGCCCGGGCTGGTTCTGTTGCAGGGAGTGCTGGCCGAGGTTGTTGAAGAACTCGATATGCAGCAGCACGAGGATGTGGCGCACTTCACGAATCCAGCGCTTGGCTTCGTTGGGTGGCAAGAAGCCGTCCTGTGCCGCGCGGGTAATCTGGCCGTGCAGGGCTTCGAGCAGGAAGCGTACATCCTTGGCCTTGGCTTCGGTCTGGATCGGTGCTGGCGGATTGTTGGCCGGGATGGATTCACCCTGGCCGACAAGGGCCTCCAGTTCGGCGATCCGAGCCTTGAGGTCGGCGCTGGATTTTTCCAGGTTAAGCAGGCGCTGGCAGACGTTCAGTTCCAGGCGGGCCAACAGCAGCTTGATTGCCGGGGTCATCAGCTGGCCGGGGAACGTCTCGGTGATTTCGCCGCAGCGTCGCAGGCGATCGTTGAGCTCAATCTTGGTACGGGCCTTTTCCAGCTTGTTGTTTTCCACCACATGGTTCATGTAGCCAATGGCGATCAACAGGGCGATCCCGGCTACGACTAGCAGGGTGATCATGAGTGGCGTCACCGGTAAGACCTCTTTATAGGTTACGCATGGGAGTCTGGTGGCTTGGCATTTGAGCGCCCAGGCCCGCACGACGGGTTGGTTCGGACATGCTTGTGCTTATATCGGCCGGAGCCCCGTTTCTATGAATGATGGCACTCGATACGCAGAGTGCCATCATTGGATGGACTATAACGTCTTGGCGGGTGCCAGAATATAAGCGTCAAACGCCGGGCAGCGGAAAACCGCAACGGCTCCCAAAAGCAGGGTGAAGTCATTGATTTAAATAAATTTATATCAGGGGGTTGACGACCTCTCAATCCATCCATAGAATGCGCGCCACTTGCAGCGTAAAGCACACAGCGAAACGAAGCAGGGAGTGAATGTAGTATGTGTGTCCCCTTCGTCTAGTGGCCTAGGACACCGCCCTTTCACGGCGGTAACAGGGGTTCGAGTCCCCTAGGGGACGCCAATGCGGGAATAGCTCAGTTGGTAGAGCACGACCTTGCCAAGGTCGGGGTCGCGAGTTCGAGTCTCGTTTCCCGCTCCAATTTTAAACAGCGTTGCTTTCGGGCAGGGCTGAGTGAAACCAGAACCAAGTCTTCGGATGCGGCTCTGGACACCGAAACACACACCATGTGTTCCGGGTAGCGTGTCCCCTTCGTCTAGTGGCCTAGGACACCGCCCTTTCACGGCGGTAACAGGGGTTCGAGTCCCCTAGGGGACGCCATTTGCGGGAATAGCTCAGTTGGTAGAGCACGACCTTGCCAAGGTCGGGGTCGCGAGTTCGAGTCTCGTTTCCCGCTCCATATTTAACGAAAACGCCGCTCATTGAGCGGCGTTTTTGTGTGCGCGTAAAAAACCGGATCAACTGCTGAGGCTTTGGACCAGGCTTTCGAGCGCTTCAATGGTTTTTTCATCCTGCACCGGTTGTGTAGCGGCAGCCGCTTTGAGCTGGCGTGCCAGGCGGTATTCGCTGGGCGTGCAGTTGGCGAACTGCTTGAAGGCACGAGCGAAGTAGGAAGGATCCTTGAAGCCGGCCTCATAGCCGATGCTGGTAATCGGCATCTGGCTGTTGTCGAGCAGTTCTTTGGCGAAGTTCATGCGCTTGTCCAGGATGTAATCCGTGAAGCCAAGCCCATTGGCTTCCTTGAACAGGCGGCTGAAGCGAAATGTCGTCATGCCGCAGCGCTGCGCCAGATCCCTCTGATCGATGTTGTCTCGAAAATGCTGTTCGATGTACAGCATGACATTGCTCAGCGCCTGGTGTTTTTGGTGTCCTGAGGTTCGACGGATGCTGTCCGGCAGGGTCGGGGAGTGGTCGATCTGCGATGACTTGCCCCGGCCGTTGGCATTTCGGCGCAGCTCGCAGAGCTGCACCACCGCCGTCAGGTAGCGATTCTTCTCGGTGGTCGATAGCGGGAGCACCATGTATTCCCAGACGCTGGAGCGCATGGCCCATACAGCCAGTTCCTCCGAGTGCTGCACGGTGAACATGGTGATCGGGATGCTGGGGGTGGTGCGTTTGATCTCCAGCAATAGCCGCAAGCCTGGAGTGTCGGGGCGATCAAAATGAATGCAGATCATGTCTGCCGGTTCCCCGATGGGCAACACGGAGTTTTTCGCCAGTCTGCAGTCGCAGGTACCCTCGAACTGCGCGACGAGTTCTTTCGTGGACCGATCATGAGTCAGATCGAACCACAGGAGCGATGGCCTTTTGGTCAAGTTGGACGTCATGTCTCTACTCTGGGGTTCTTGGTGACTCTCTTCGCTAAGGAGTATTGCCAAGGTGCCATCACTTTGCAGATTTAATCCTGATAGAAAAGGCGGTTTTTAGTTCTGTTCGCTCTATGGGTTGCCTGGAAGGCAGCCCCGGGCGAGTGTTTGTTGGTGTGTTTTCGACGAGCCCGGGTTGAACCGCTTGTCGCTTGTGAATCAATGACAATCGCCTTGGCCTTGCCTCGCCTTGTTTACCCTTCCCGTTACTTCTGCAAAGGCCAATTACCCATATTTGGCCGCCCCGCAAAAAAGTCCTAGCGATGTGCAAAATCTTCCTAACGCCTATGCCTGCACCCTGACTAGGGTTGCATCAGGCAGCACAGAAAGTACTGCCTCAGAAAAAACAACATTCGAGTGAGGTGGGCAAAATGATCATGCAAACAATCAAGGCTTCGGTAGTGAAGTTCGTCAAAGACGAAGATGGCCTGACCATTGTGGAATACGCGGTGGCGGGTGGGTTGATTACGTTAGCTGTTGTCGCGGCGTTCACGTCTCTTGGTGGGGCAGTGGGAACCGCCATCCAAGCTCTTTGTCAGGCCGTTAGTTCTACCGCCACTTGCGTTGCCGCATAACGACAACTCTGGCAGGAGGATGGGACATGTCCATGGAGCAGCTGGTTGCTACCGTTGTGCTGATCGGGCTGCTGGGCGTGGCGGTGGTGAGCGACTTGCGTCGCCACCGTATTCCCAATTTGCTCATCCTGGTAGGTCTGGTCTTGGGGTTGGCTGGCCAGACTTACTCAGGTGGGATCAGTGGCATGGGGGACGGCCTGTTGGGCCTCCTGATCGGTTTTGCGTTGTTCCTGCCCATGTATGCCCTGGGCGGCATGGCTGCCGGTGACGTCAAGCTGATGGCCATGGTTGGCAGTTTTCTACCCCCTCATTACGCCTTGTGGGCTGTGTTCTTCAGTCTGATATGGGGAGGGTTGTGCGGTTTCCTGATCGTGCTGGTGCGCGGTCAATTGTTGCAGACCCTGGGGCGCTATCGGTTGATGTTTCGGGCGCGGGCCTATTTAGCGCCGAGCTCGGGCGAGGTAGCCGGCAAGCCCTTTCCTTATTCGGTAGCGATCCTGCTGGGGACGTTGAACAGCATCTACTGGCAACTCACTGCCGGTGGATTCGGAGGTTAGACATGCACGTCATCGTCGATAGTGATGCCTACCCCAGCGATCGGAGCGCGGTGCAACGCCTGGCTCCTCAACCCTGCACAATCCGCGAAACCGGTCTGACCGACAGTTTTCTCGGCGAGTTGGTGTGCAAGCATTTGTTTGATGCCGGTGTGCTGGACATGTCGCGACTGGTGGACCGCCTGGCGCTGACCGGCGCGGTACTTGAAGAGGTCCTGGCGTTTCTGCGCAAGGATGGCCGTGTCGAAGTGCTGGGCCAGGCGAGTCAAACGGGCGGACAGATGTTGCGTTATGGCCTGACCGAACGCGGTCGCAGTGTCGCCCGCGATGCCCTGTCGCGCAGTGGCTATATCGGTGCGGCACCCTTCCCGGTGAGTACCTACCGTTCCCTGATCAAACTGCAGACCATTCACCATGGTCGCATCAATGCCAACGATATGCGCAATGCCCTGGCTGGCGTAGTGCTCACGGAGGAGATGCTCGATCAGTTGGGTGTGGCGATGAACTCCGGGCGCGCGATCATGATTTATGGCCCTGCGGGTACCGGCAAGACTTATGTTAGCAGTCGGCTGATCCGTCTGTTCGCCGAGGCCATCTGGGTCCCATATGCCATCGTCATCAACGAGTCGGTGATCGAGATCTATGACCCCCAGGTGCATCAGCGCCTAGATGAAAATGCTCAACAGAACAATCTTATGCTCAACGAAGGGATCGATCGTCGACTGCTGCGCTGCAAACGCCCGATCGTCATCACGGGCGGTGAGTTGAGCATGGAGCAGCTGGACCTTCGCTATGACCCCTTCACCCGTCAATACCAGGCCGCCTTGCAGCTCAAGGCCAGCAATGGCCTGTTCATCATCGACGACATGGGGCGCCAGCGCATGGCACCCGCCGAGCTGTTCAATCGCTGGATCGTCCCGATGGAAGAGAAACGCGATTTCCTCAACCTGGGCGGCGGTCGGCATTGCGAGCTGCCGTTCGATCTGATTCTGGTGTTTTCCACCAACCTCAATCCCCTGGAACTGGCCGATGAGGCCTTCCTGCGCCGGATTGGCTACAAGCTGCAGTTTGGTTACCTGAAGCCCGAGCAGTACGAAAAGATCTGGCGTATGGAAAGCGAGCGTCTGGGCATTTCCTATGACCCGCTGCTGGTGCGTTACGCGTTGCAAAGGCTTTATGCAAGTGAAGGCATGCCCCTGGTGCCCTGCCATCCCCGCGATCTCCTGAACATGGCACTCGATCGCCAGCGTTATATAGGCGGTTCCGGACCACTGTCACCGAAAGAGTTGGAATGGGCCTGGCGCAACTACTTCGTCCAGCTCGACTTTCTTTGATACGGAGATACTGACATGAGCTCTCGTACGCTTACCCTGATAGGTGTTTCTCTGGCCATGGGCCTTGGGGCTGCATGGATGGCCGACTCCTGGCTGAGCGCGCGGCTCAATGCCAGCCCGGATGACCACCTTCGAAGCGTGGTGGTCGCCACGGTAGAGATTCCATTCGGGCAGATGGTCGAGGCCCAGCAGGTCACGACCGTACGCATGCCCATGGATACGATCCCGGATGATGCCTTCGATTCCAGCGAAAAAGCCGTGGGCAAGATCGCAACGTTCGACATTCTGCGGGGCGACATCGTGCGCGGTGCGCGTCTGAGCGAGCACCTTGGCGGCAGCACCCTGGCCTCTTTGATTGCCCCGGACAAACGCGCCATATCGGTACGGGTGGACGATGTGGTCGGCGTCGGCGGATTCCTGTTGCCGGGTAACCGGGTCGATGTACTGGCGACCAAAACCACCAATGCCGGCACTAACAGCGCCTCCTCCAGGACCATCCTCGAGAACTTGCGGGTGTTGGCGGTGGATCAGACTGCAGGTACCGACAAAACCCAACCGGTGGTGGTGCGCGCAGTGACGCTGGAAATGACGACCGCCGAGGCTGAAACCCTGGTCACGGCGCAATCGGAAGGGAAATTGCAATTGACCTTGCGCAACCCGCTGAACGCCGAGAAAAAAATCGCGACCGTTACGTCTGCCGCACCGGTCATGGCGGTGGCTACCGCCACAGAGCCAAAACGCGTGGTGCAGCGTGGTCATGGAGAGGGTGGCAGAACCGTCACCATTATCCGTGGAGTCCAGGCCAGTGTAGTGAACATGCGTTGACAGGGCGGTAGGGGTGCCTGGGCACCCAGGTATTGGCGGAGCCGATCCGGATCAGTATCGGCAATCGAGGGCTTGATGATGAATCTTCGTATTCAGCGGCCGTTCACTTCGACGCCAAGGCGCCAGGAAGGATCGGTGAGTGTATTGATGGTGATCGCGTTGGCGGCGATGGCCATGATGGCTGCGTTGGCTTTGGACGGCGCTGTGGTGTCAGGGTTGACGCCCGACATGGTGGAGTTCGCCATCGTTGGTCTGCTGGTGTTCACACTATTGTTCGGCGTAGTGGAAATGGGCCGTCCGTACTTCACGGTCAATGCGCTGAATGAAGTCGTGCGCCGTGGTGCGCGCTTGGCGGCGGTGTGCAATATCAACGATCCGGTGGTGTTGCGGCGGGCGATCTTCAACGCGGCGGGCGATGCAGGTAATAGCCAACTGATCGGCGATCTGGCCACCACCAAGCTGACGTTGACCTACCTGGACGTAAACGGTGATCTGGTGGCCGACCCCGCTACCAATGGCTTTCGTGCCATCCGCTATGTCCGGTTGAGTCTGCAAAACTTCTTTTTCAACCTGTTTATTCCCGGGTTCGGCGTGCGTATTACCCTGCCTCCATTCAGGGCAACGTTGTCGCGTGAAAGCCTCGGGCGTCATTCCGATTCCGGGGAGATCACGCCATGCTGAGTACCAAGGACACTCCACTCTCCAGTTCGACCGGCAAAGCCGGGCTCAGGTTGCTGATCAGCAGCCGTGATGCCACGTCGTTGCGCGACCTGCAGAGCGTCTGCCAACGCATGCCCAGCCTGGAGGTGAGTACTCGGCTGGTGAGCAATGGGCATGTCGACCCGTTGTACGGCCTGGACCGGATGCCCGATCTGTTGCTGTTGCGCGTCAGCCACCTGTGGCGTGAAGAGCTGGCGGCACTGTTGCAACGCCCGGCCCATGAACGTCCGCCGATGTTGGTGTGCGGACTACTGAGCGAACAAGAAGGCATGCGCCTGGCGATGCAGGCCGGCGCCCGTGATGTGCTGCCGGAGCCCGTCGCCGAGACCGAACTGGTCGCCGCCTTGAATCGGCTGATCATGGAGGTTCGGACCGGCAGTGGGACAGAAGGGAAATTGATCGCCGTGATGAACGCCAAGGGCGGTTCCGGTGGAACCTTGCTGGCCTGCAACCTGGCTCAGCAGCTCAGCATGAAGGGTGGCAGTACCCTGTTGCTGGACATGGACCTGCAATTTGGCAGCGTGACGCATTACCTGGATGTGGCGCTGGCGCACAGCCATCTGGAGGTGTTGCATCAGATCGACGGCATGGACAGCGTCGCGTTACGCGGTTTTTGCAGCCACTACAGTCCGACCTTGCATGTGCTGGGTGGCCGGGCCGGTGAGCTGTGTCTGCCGCAGGATGCCCAACCCGAGCAACTTGACACCCTGTTGCAGTTGGCCCGCGCCAGCTATGACTGGGTAGTGATCGATCTGCCGCGACAAATCGACCACCTCACCGGCTCCGTGCTGGAGCAGGTGGATCGGGTGTACGTGGTGGTGCAGCAGAGCGTCAGCCATCTGCGCGATGCCAGCTCCCTGGTGCGGATGCTTCGCGAAGACCTGGGTGTGCGTGGGGATCAACTGCAGATAGTGGTCAACCGCTATGACAAGTCGGCGGCGGTCAGCCTCAAAGATATCGGCGAAGCGCTGCGCTGCACGAACCTGTCGAAATTACCCAACGACTTCAACGTGGTCAGCCAGAGTCAGAACACTGGCGTGCCGTTGGGTCTGCATGCGCCGAAGGCGGCGATCACCGCTGCCCTGCGCAACGTTGCCGATGACCTGGTCGGCAACCAGGTGGCTGGAAAAAAAGGCGTGCTCAAACGCGCCTTCAACCGTTTTTTCGGGGGGTGACCCATGATCAGCGACTTTCGTAACCGCTTGCGCAAACAGTCCGCTAAACCCGCCTCATCGCCGGCTGGCCAGCCGGGTGACGACCTGCTGGATCCGGCAGAGGAAGTAATGGCGTGGGAACGTGCAACGCCGGACGTTCTTTACGAAACCAAAAGTCAGGTCACCCCGGTGGAGGCCGAATGGCGAGAAAAGATCTACCAGCAGTTGCTCAAGGTCATGGACCTGTCCTTGCTGGACTCCCTTGAACAGGCTGAGGCCACACGGCAGATTCGCGATATTTGCCAGCGCCTGCTCGATGAGCATTCGGCACCGGTGAGTACTTCCAGCCGCCAGTTGATCATCAAGCAGATTACCGACGAGGTGCTCGGTCTGGGGCCTCTGGAACCGTTGCTGGCTGATCACAGCGTGTCCGACATTCTGGTCAACGGCCATGCCTCGGTCTATGTCGAGCGCTTTGGCAAACTGCAACGCACCGATGTGCGCTTTCGCGATGATCAGCATTTGCTGAACATCATCGACCGCATCGTTTCCAGCCTGGGTCGGCGTATTGACGAGTCCTCGCCCTTGGTGGATGCCCGGCTCAAGGACGGCTCGCGGGTCAACGCGATTATCCCGCCGCTGGCCATCGATGGCCCGAGCATTTCGATCCGGCGCTTTGCGGTGGACCTGCTCAATACCGACAGCCTGATCCAGGTGGGGACGTTGACCCCGGCCATTGCCCTGCTGCTCAAGGCGATTGTCCGTGGGCGCTTGAACGTGCTGATTTCCGGCGGTACCGGCAGCGGCAAGACCACCATGCTCAATGTGCTGTCCAGTTTCATCCCGCACAACGAGCGGATCGTCACCATCGAAGACTCGGCCGAACTGCAACTGCAGCAACCCCATGTGGTGCGTCTGGAAACCCGTCCTTCGAATATCGAGGGGCGCGGCGAAGTGAGCCAGCGGGAGTTGGTGCGCAACAGCCTGCGGATGCGTCCGGACCGCATCGTGATCGGCGAAGTGCGCGGCGTCGAGGCGCTGGACATGCTGACAGCGATGAACACCGGCCACGACGGCTCGCTGACCACGATCCACGCCAACACCGCGCGCGATGCGTTGGGGCGGGTCGAGAACATGGTGTCGATGACCGGGGCGACCTTCCCGATCAAGGCCATGCGTCAGCAGATCGCTTCGGCCATCGATGTGGTGATCCAGCTGGAACGCCAGGAGGACGGCAAGCGCCGACTGGTCAGCGTGCAGGAGATCAACGGCATGGAAGGCGAGATCATCACCATGACCGAAATCTTCTCCTTCGCGCGCCATGGCATGGGCGAAAACGGCGAAGTGCTGGGTGATTATCGGCCCAGCGGCATGATCCCCGCCTTCCGCGATGTGCTGGCCAAGCGCGGCATCGAGTTGCCGCTGACGATGTTCAGGCCTGAGTGGATGGAGGCACGGCAATCATGAACCAGGTTCCCGGTGAATTCATTCTGATGTTCCTCGGCATGGTGTTTATCGCCGTCTTCCTTCTGTCCCAGGGCGTGGCGGTGCCGGTATTCGGCGAGGCCGGCAAGATGCGCAAGCGCATCCGCGGCCGCCTGCACGTAATGGAGAAGGCCAATAATTTGCCCAACATGCAAACGGTATTGAGGCAAAAGTACCTGACGCGCTTGTCGCCCCTGGAGGCCAGGCTTGAGCAGCTGCCCTTTATGGAATCACTGACGCAAATGATCGAGCAGTCCGGGCACGAATACCGGGCCTATCGGGTATTGCTGCTCGGGCTGGTGCTGGGTGTCTGGGCGGGTATATTGATCTGGATGGTTTGGTCAGTCTGGTGGATGGCGCTGCTGGCGGGTTTCGCGCTCTTCTGGTTACCCATACTGAAAATCTCTCGCGACCGTGGCAAGCGTTTCGCTGCGTTCGAGGAAGGCCTGCCGGATGCGCTGGATGCCATGTGCCGCGCTCTGCGCGCCGGGCACCCATTCAACGAAACCCTGCGCCTGGTGGCCGAGGAGCACAAGGGGCCGGTGGCTCATGAGTTTGGCCTGACCTTCGCCGATATCAACTATGGCAACGATGTACGCCGGGCCATGCTCGGCCTGCTGGAGAGGATGCCGAGCATGACGGTGATGATGCTGGTGACCTCGATCCTCATCCATCGCGAGACCGGCGGCAATTTGACCGAAGTGCTGGAGCGCCTGAGTCGCTTGATCCGCGGGCGCTTTCGCTTCCAGCGCAAGGTCAAGACCCTGTCGGCCGAAGGGCGGATGTCGGCCTGGATACTGGTGGCCATTCCCTTCGTGCTGGCGGCGGCGATCGTGATCACTACCCCTAAATACATGCCGTTGCTGCTCAATGATCCGGTGGGCCATAAGCTGATAATCGGGGCTTTTGGCTCCATGTTGGTCGGGATTTTCTGGATTCGCAAAATCATCCGGATTCAGATTTAAGCGGTATTCGCTACCGGGAGGTACAGGTCATGGATTTTTTGCTCGGGTTGTTCGGTCGGGTCACAGGGAACGAGGAGATGGCGCGCCTGTTGTTCCTTGGCGCGATCGGTTTGAGTACGGTGCTTGCGGTCGGCGCCGTGATCTTGCTGATGCAGGGTCTTCAGGATCCGGTGCAGCGTCGTCTGACGTTGATCAAGCGTGGTCATTTAGGCAACGCGGCCGGGCAGGAAGCTCCAGGTAACCTGCAACTGTTGCTGGAACGGGTCGGCCAGCGCTTTGCCTCGGCCGGATCGGCTCAGACTTCCGTCACCCAGACCCTGTTGATGCATGCGGGGTACCGTTCCTCGTCGGTGGTGCAGATGTACTGGGCGGTACGCTTGATGTTGCCGCTGTTATTGATCGGTATTGCGTTGCTGCTGTTGCCGATGATTCCCAAGGTTTCCCTGATCATGGGGCTGCTGTTGGTGTTCATGATGGCCGGTATCGGATGGTTGCTGCCAGCGATGTATGTCACCAAGCGCAAGCAGTTGCGACAAGGCCGGCTGCGTGCTGCGTTTCCGGATGCACTTGATCTGATGGTGGTGTGCGTGGAATCGGGCCTGGCCTTGCCCACGACCATCGAACGGGTGGCTGAGGAGATGTCGGTCAGCCAGGTCGAACTGGCTGAAGAACTGGCCATGGTCAATGCACAAATCCGCGCGGGCATTTCCAGTACCGAGGCACTCAAACACCTGGCTGTGCGCACTGGCCTGGATGACGTACAAGGGCTGGTCAACCTGTTGGCGCAGAGTATCCGCTTTGGTACCAGCGTGGCCGACACCTTGCGCATCTATGCCGATGAGTTTCGTGACCGGCGTACACAGGCCGCTGAAGAGATTGGGGCGAAAATTGGCACCAAGATGATATTCCCGCTGATTTTATGTCTGTGGCCGAGCTTCTTCCTGATAGCCATTGGTCCCGCCATGATCGGGGTATTCAAGGCATTCGGTAAGTGAGCAGGAGTGGTTTGCTGTCGAACAGGATGGCTGTACTGCATAAGAACGGGGTGGAGCAGGCGAACAGAGTGCATTCACTCCAATTGCCTGCTCCACCTTTTAATACCTGGACTGTATTTTACTGCACATGTGATTGAGCCTGGCGTTTTAGCCAGGCCACTCTGGATTACCCCCAGAGGCTGATCGGCCATCGACATGCCTCAGTCGCCGATGGTCATTTCTCCCGCTGTATCCTGGTCAAAATATTGCGGAATCGGGTAGTTGAAGCTATTCAGCCAGCGCTGCATGGCCAGGTCACGTTCGGTGGCCGAAGCGGTTTGCAGTTTAGTGGAGGCAACCACACCGCGAATCTGCAGCTGCAACCACTGTTCGGTGCCTTGTTGATACGGCGAAGAGGGGCCCGGCTCAATGGCCCAGGCAGTGGTGGACAGGCAAGTCATACACACGATCAACAGCCTTTTGGTATTCATCTCGACTCCTCGTACGTTCTACTTGTTCGCACTGGTAGAGGCATCGGCTACCTCAGTCTTGCGATTGCCATCGGTTGCCACCACTTTCTTGGCGGAGGCCTTGAGTTTTTCCGCGCGGCTTTGAGCCTCTACGACTTGCTTGGGGCTCAAGTCGGCGCGGGTCACGAGGTCGGCAGCCGCCTTCCAGTTATCCTGGTAGATCAGCAGCGTCACCATATTGAGTGCCGCCAGTGTGTTTGCCTGCTTGAGTTCCATGGAGGTCATGAATTCAAAGCGTGCTTCAGGGATCCGTCGCTGATTGAGGTAGACGACCCCCAGGTCATTGCGCATCCTGTCGTCGGTGGGGGCCATCTGCACCGCACGCTCAAGGTGAGTGGCAGCGTTGGCGTTATCATTTTTGGCGGCGGCCAACTGGCCCAGGCCATGTTCCCCTTCAGCCGCCAGACAGGTGCCGAGCAAGCTTTCGTACAACGGCTGCGCGTCGCCGCTACGCCCCATCAAGCGCAGCACCCGAGCCTTGCGCAGGCGAACCTGGACCAGGTTATCGGGCAATCCTTCCAGATTCGCCAGGCTGGCATACAAACGGCCTTCTTCGGCCATGTTGTCGGCCAGGTTCAGGGCCAGTTCTTGCTCCGAACCGGGCTTGGCACAGCTGGCCGGCCGCGAAGACATGCCATTGCTGGCACAACCTGCGAGCATTAATGTCGCCGCTATTGCAATGACTGCTTTCATCGAATGTCCCCTGGCGACAACACGTTGAACGCCTGGCCAATGGCAATACAGCTGGCCCGGCAAGCGTGCAAAGTCACCGTTACGCGTGAGGGCGAGGTAGGTCTGGTTCAGGCTCCGGTTCATTGCGAGAGCCCGCTGAGACTGTCGAAGTCGCCATTTTCCAGGAAAAACATGCGGTAGAAGTTCGGGTCGTAATTGCGCAGCTGCTCGCCAGGCAATGACGGTAGTTGTGCATTGGCCGCCAGTGGCTGGACCAGATGCGGGGTGACGATCATCAGCAGCTCGCGCTCTTCACGGTTGATGGTGTTGTCGCGGAAAAACGCGCCCAGAACCGGGATATCGCCCAGCCCCGGAAACTTGTTCACCTGGGAATCGTTGTGGGAGCTGATCAGGCCGCTGATGACGAAGCTTTCGCCGTCGGCCAGGGAGATGCTGGTATCGGTACGGCGCACGGTCAGGGCCGGGACGACCGTGCCGGCGATGCTCACGGCGTTGGTGAAGTCCAGTTCACTGACTTCCGGTGCCACTTTCAGCGCGATACGGTTTTTCCCGACGATGGTCGGCGTCAGGGTCAGGCGGATACCGAATTCCTTGTACTCGATGGACACGTTATCGCTGCCTGAACTGGGTACCGGAATCGGTATTTCACCGCCCGCCAGGAAGCTCGCACTCTGCCCGCTGAGCGCTACCAGGCTTGGCCGCGCCAGGGTGTAGGCGAAACCACTGCCTTCCAGTGCGTTGAGCGCCACCAGGGTATTGCCGGTAGCAAAAGTGAGGTTGAAGTTGTTGTTGTTCACCGGCACCACCGGCGTGACAATGCCGCCGATGGTGGGCAAGGTTCTCGGCGAGCCGAACAGGAAGTTGCCGCGGATGCCGAAAATCGAGGCGGAGGCTTCCTTGAGCTTGGTCCGGCTGACTTCAACGAAGCGGATATCGGTCTGCACCTGGCTCGGCAGCAGCGGGTCGTCGGAAGGCACCGACGGCACGCTGGTCAGCGCCGACGTGGCTTTACCCTTGACGAACACCATGCTCTGGCGCGGGGTTTTCGAACAGGCGGTCCAGACCATCAGGCTGGTGGTCCCTGGTGCAAGGCCCGTGAGTATGAACGCGTTGCTGCCGCTGGGTTGCACGTCGGCAATTTTCGGGTCACCCACCGCCAGTTGCGTTACCGGAACGGGGCTGCGTAGTTCACTCTGCAGCCCCTGACCGACCTCGTATGTTGTCGGCCAATTGTCCAGTTGCGGGCAATTGGCCGGCGCGGCCTGAGCCGCATCCACGCTGAGGCCCATCCAGAACAGGCCATGGATAATTCGCTTGAAAGCGGGCTCGGTACGAAGGCTCATTAAGTACATCCTCACTGGATAGACCGTCTTTAGGCGGACTGAGTTGTCTCGGATCACTTCACGGGGATCGGGCTATCCCCCCCAATGCGCCAGACCACTCATCCATGGCCCTGACGTTATTCCTTGCGTGCTACACACGAGCGGGCGCACTTCGCTGATCTGGCGGGACCGCGAGCGACCTTTGCTGAAACGGTTTTTAGTGATCCGGTTACCTGGACTGCCCGACTGAGCGATACTCGTACCTATGGGCCGACCTGGTCCCCCCGGAAAGTCATCGGCAATGAAGGTACAGAGCCGAAAAGCGCCTGCCAGGATCATGGTGAGGTAACTCCTTTTGCCAATCCGCTATCTGATCACTGAAGCTGACGTGGAAAATCGAGCCGTCATGACTTCTTATTGTTTGAAGGTAGTTCAATCAAACCAAAGTGCCATGAATTTAAACAAAACCATTGGTGCAAAGGCTGGAGATAGGCGGGTGGGCAGGGTCGCAGCACAGTGCGGTTGCCTGAAATTGACGGGTTGCGTTGAACGCAATAAATAAAAAAGGCCCGCATGCTCAAGCATGCGGGCCTTTGGCATCACTGATTGCTGGTCAGTGCTTGCTGTCCTGGTTCGACAGCGCCAGCAGCTGCTTTTCCTGGTTCCAGTCGAAAGGTTCGTCGTTCTGTTCGGCTTCGAAGCGGCGCTCTTCCAGTGCCTGATACAGGTCGATTTCATCATCGGGCATGTAATGCAGGCAGTCACCGGCGAAATACCACAGCAGGTCGCGCGGGACCAGGTGAGCGATTTGCGGATAGCGCGTGATGACCTGGCACAGGATGTCCTGGCCCAGGTACTGGCTTTCGATCGGGTCGATCGGCAGCGATGCAAGCAGTTCGTCGAAGCGCTCAAGGAACAAGGCATGACTTTCGTCGGGAACCTGCTCGGCCTCACCTACGGCGACCAGGATGCTGCGCAGGTGGTCGAGTAAAACGAGATGATCGGCAACGATGTTGGACACGAGATAAGTCCTCAAGAGCAAAACGGGCGCGGGAGTATAAAGCGCCAGCGCCCGTTTTTACATGCTTGAAGGGATCAGCGGACTTTTCCCTTGGCCAGTGCCAAAGCCTTTTGGTCAAAGTCATCGACATCGATCACCTTGCGCCGGGCCGCTTCGGCTTCACGCAGGGTTTGGGCTTCCACCGGTTGCAACACACCAGCCTCGAGGGCGGCATCGATCACCGACTCGCCGGCCAGCTGTTTGACCTGGCCACTCTTGAGTGCCACGTTCAGCTTTTTGTGCAACGGCTGTGCGGCGCTCAATAGATTGCAGGCGTGTTGCAATGCCCCGACCGGATCGTCGCTCGCTTGTGGGCGATAGCAACCCAGGAGCAATTCCTCCAGGGCTGGGTCGCCCTTGGCGCGGCCAATCAACCCAGCGACTTCGGCTCCGAGTTTGTCAGATGGCCCTTTGTGCCGGCGACCGAACGGGAACACGATCACCCGCAACAGGCAGCCGACGACTTTGTTCGGGAAGTTGTTCAACAGCTCATCCATGGCCCGTTCCGCCTGGCCCAGGCTTTCCTCCATGGCCCAGGCCAGCAGCGGTGTCATGTACTGCGGTGAGTCGAGATCGTTGTAGCGTTTGAGCGCGGCGGAGGCCAGGTAGAGGTTGCTCAGCACGTCGCCTAGCCGTGCGGACAGACGTTCGCGGCGTTTCAGTGCGCCGCCCAGCAACATCATGCTGAGGTCGGCGAGCATGGCGAAAGCAGCGGCCTGACGGTTGAGGGCGCGGAAATAACCCTGGCTGAGTTTGTCGCCCGGGGTGTGTTCGAGGTGCCCGAAACCGAGATTGAGCACCAGTGTGCTGGCTGCATTGCTCACGGCAAAGCCGATGTGCTTGAGCAGCAGGCCATCGAACTCTGTGAGCGCCTGATCCTTGTCTTCACGGCCGGCGAGGTCCATTTCCTTGAGCACGAAGGGATGGCAGCGAATCGCGCCCTGGCCGAAGATCATCAAGTTGCGCGAGAGAATGTTTGCGCCTTCGACGGTGATGAAAATCGGCGCGCAGTTCCATTTGCGGCCGAGGTAATTGTTCGGTCCCATGATGATTGCCTTGCCGCCGTGCACATCCATCGCATCGTTGATGCAGTCGCGGCCGCGCTCGGTCAGGTGGTACTTGAGAATCGCCGACAGCACCGACGGTTTCTCGCCCAGGTCGACCGCATTGGCGGTCAGCATGCGGGCGGCGTCCATCATCCAGGTGTTGCCGCCAATGCGCGCCATGGCCTCCTGAATGCCTTCGAAAGCGGCAATCGGCACATTGAACTGCTCGCGAACCTGAGCGTATTGGCCCGTCACCAGGCTGGTGAACTTGGCCATGCCGGTGCCCACCGCAGGCAGGGAAATAGAACGCCCGACCGACAGGCAATTCATCAGCATCATCCAGCCTTTGCCGAGCATCTCCTGGCCGCCGATAAGGAACTCCAGGGGGACGAACACGTCCTTGCCTGAGTTCGGGCCATTCATGAAGGCGGCGCCCAATGGCAGGTGCCGGCGGCCGATCTCGACGCCGGCGATGTCGGTCGGAATCAGCGCCAGGCTGATACCCAGGTCTTCCTTGTCGCCCAAAAGGTGATCCGGGTCGTAGGCCTTGAAGGCCAGGCCGAGGAGGGTGGCCACCGGGCCGAGGGTGATGTAGCGCTTTTCCCAGTTCAGGCGCAGGCCGAGGACTTCCTGACCCTGCCATTCACCTTTGCAGATCACTCCGGAGTCCGGCATGCCGCCGGCGTCGGAGCCGGCCAGCGGACCGGTCAGGGCAAAACACGGGATGTCGTCGCCGCGTGCCAGGCGTGGCAGGTAATGATTGCGTTGTTCGTCGGTGCCGTAATGCAGCAACAGTTCGGCCGGGCCGAGGGAGTTGGGGACCATCACGGTGGTTGCGAGGTCGCCACTGTGGCTCGCCAGTTTCATCGCCACTTGCGAGTGGGCATAGGCGGAGAAGCCCTTGCCGCCAAACTCCTTGGGGATGATCAGGGCGAAAAAGCCGTTGTCCTTGATGAACGTCCAGACTTCGGGTGGCAGGTCCATGGTTTGACTGAGCTGCCATTCATTGACCATGCTGCAGAGTGCATCGGTTGGCCCGTCGATGAACGCCTGTTCCTCTTCATTCAACTGCGCTTTGGGATAGGACAGCAGCTTGTTCCAGTCTGGACGGCCGCTGAACAGTTCGCCGTCCCACCAGACCGTGCCGGCGTCAATGGCATCGCGCTCGGTTTGCGACATCGGCGGCAGGGTTTTCTGGAACCAGTTGAACATCGGCGCGCTGAACAATTTGCGGCGCAGGTCGGGCAGCAGCAAGGGTGCGGCGACGGCGGCGATCAATACCCAGTAAACCAGCAACAGCCAACCCGGCGCGCGGCTGAAAGCGCCCATTGCCACGACATAGACGGCCACGATGCTCAGGGCGGGCAGTGGGGCGATGCGGCGGTGGGCCAAATAAGCAATCCCGACCAGCAGAACCAGTATCCACAACAGCAGCATATTCATTCCTCCGTGAAACCAGGGCGAACCAGCCCACAGAGCTTAGACGGCATCCGCGAAACAGGCTGGTTGGAGCGATGTGTTTGGAATAGTGGGAAAAGCGTTCATTGAACGAGCGGCAAAGCGCCCATGTTTGGCCGAAACGTCGTTATCTCTGTGCTGAAGCTCTCGCTAGACTCGGGGCTTCCCCAGGAGATTATTCTCATGCACGAGTATCTGAGTCCCGGCCGCTTCATCGATAGTGACCATCCGTCCGTCGTGGAGTTCGCCGAACAACACCGTGGCGTCAGTCGCGATCCGCTAGAGCAGGCGATCAGCCTCTATTACGCCGTGCGCGAAGCGGTGCGCTACAACCCGTACACATTCAGTCGCGATCCGCAGACCCTGCGCGGCAGTTATGCGCTGGCGGCCGGGGAGAGTTACTGCGTGCCCAAGGCCACGCTGCTGGCAGGTGCAGCGCGGCATTGCGGGATTCCCGCGCGGATCGGCCTGGCGGATGTGCGCAATCATTTGTCGACGCCGCGGCTGCTTGAGTTGCTCAAGAGCGACATGTTCGCCATGCACGGCTACACCGAGTTCTATTTGCAGGATCGCTGGGTCAAGGCGACACCCGCGTTCAACCGCAAACTCTGCGACCTGTTCAATGTGGCGCCGCTGGAATTCGACGGGATCAACGACAGCGTTTTTCATCCCTTCAACCGCGATGGCGCGAAGCTGATGGAGTACCTCGTCGATCACGGCCAGTTCGCCGACGTACCTGAAACGTTCTTTTTCGAACACCTGGAAAAATGCTATCCGCACCTGTTCGGCGAGCAACAGCAAGCGCTGTTGGGTGACATGCAGAGCGATTTGAGTCGCGCCTGATCCGGCGTATGCTGCCTGCCCACTTACCGAAAAAGAGGCGGTCATGCTGAAGATCTGGGGTCGGAAAAACTCGTCGAATGTCAGAAAACCATTGTGGGCCGCCGAAGAACTGGGGCTGGCCTACGAGGCTATCGATGCCGGTGGCGCCTTTGGTGTCGTCGATACACCCGAATACCGCGCGATGAATCCCAATGGTCGCGTGCCTGTCATTGAAGACGACGGTTTTGTGTTGTGGGAATCCAACGCCATCGTGCGTTACCTGATGGCCTTGCATGCCGACGGCACGGCCTGGTACCCGAACAATCTTAAGGCCCGTGCCACTGCCGACAAGTGGATGGACTGGACCACCTCAAGCTTTGCCGGCCCG
The DNA here is from genome assembly GCF_056402255.1 of Pseudomonas sp. P4_B4. Classification (NCBI taxonomy): domain Bacteria; kingdom Pseudomonadati; phylum Pseudomonadota; class Gammaproteobacteria; order Pseudomonadales; family Pseudomonadaceae; genus Pseudomonas; species Pseudomonas sp. P4_B4. The sequence continues at coordinate 47,782 of NZ_JBFUHS010000023.1, read as the reverse complement.
TTCCGCACCGTGTTCTGGGGCGTGCTGCGTACCCCGGCAGACCAGCAGGACTGGCCCGCCATCAAGGCGGCGATCAAGGAATGCGACACGCTGCTGGCGATGGCCGATCAGGCGTTGGCGAACAAGCCCTACCTGTCCGGAGACGAGATCGGCATGGGCGATATTCCCCTGGGCAGTTTCATTTATGCCTGGTTCGAGATGCCGATCGAACGTGCGCCGCAACCCCATCTGGAGGCCTGGTATGTCCGGTTGAAGCAGCGTCCGGCGTATCAAAAGGCGGTCATGACCGCGTTGACTTAATACTCACTATCGACACGCTTGACTGTACTTGTGTGGCGGCGACAAGCACCATTGTGCCAGGTCGCTGCGGTTGTATCGTTCGCCGCCGCCCCTACTTGGCCCTTTCTTCCCTTCTTGGTGCGTAAATCAGATATGAGTTCCGCTCTGTCCATCCGGCAGCTAACCAAAACCTACGGCAACGGTTTCCAGGCCCTGAGTGGTATCGATCTGGATGTCGCCGAAGGTGACTTCTTCGCCTTGCTCGGCCCTAACGGCGCCGGCAAATCCACGACCATCGGCATTCTCTCGACCCTGGTGAACAAGACCAGCGGCACGGTGAATATCTTCGGTCACGACCTGGACAGCAATCCTGCGCAGCTCAAGCGCTCCATCGGCGTGGTGCCTCAGGAATTCAACTTCAACCAGTTCGAAAAGACCTTCGACATCGTCGTGACCCAGGCCGGCTACTACGGCATCCCGGCGAAAATCGCCAAGGAGCGCGCCGAACAGTACCTGACCCAGCTGGGCCTGTGGGACAAGAAGGACGTGCCGTCGCGCTCGCTGTCCGGCGGCATGAAGCGTCGCCTGATGATCGCCCGCGCGCTGGTTCATGAACCGCGCCTGCTGATCCTCGACGAACCGACTGCCGGGGTGGACATCGAACTGCGTCGCTCGATGTGGAGCTTCCTCACCGAGCTGAACCAGAAAGGCATCACCATCATCCTCACCACCCACTACCTGGAAGAGGCTGAGCAGTTGTGCCGCAACATCGGCATCATCGACCACGGCACCATCGTCGAGAACACCAGCATGAAGCAGTTGCTCAGCCAATTGCATGTGGAAACGTTCCTGCTGGATATGAAGAACACGTTGCAAGTGGCGCCTCAGTTGATCGGCTACCCGGCCAGACTGGTCGATAGTCACACCCTGGAAGTCCAGGTGGAGAAGTCCATGGGCATCACCGCGCTGTTCACCCAGTTGGCGCAGCAGAACATCGAAGTGCTGAGCCTGCGCAACAAAACCAATCGCCTTGAGGAGTTGTTCGTGTCCCTGGTGGAGAAAAATCTGTCGAAGGTGGCGGTATGAGTTCCGAGCTGCGCCCCAACCTCGTAGCACTCAACACCATCGTTTACCGTGAAGTCCGGCGTTTCACCCGGATCTGGCCGCAGACCTTGCTGCCGCCGGCCATCACCATGGTCCTGTACTTCGTGATCTTCGGTAATCTGATCGGCCGGCAAATCGGCGACATGGGTGGCTTCACTTACATGGAGTACATCGTGCCGGGGCTGATCATGATGTCGGTGATCACCAACTCCTACGGCAACGTGGTGTCGAGTTTCTTCGGCAGCAAGTTCCAGCGTTCCATTGAAGAACTGATGGTCTCGCCGCTGTCGCCGCACACCATTCTGATTGGCTACACCCTGGGCGGTGTACTGCGTGGCTTGATGGTGGGGATCATCGTGACCCTGCTGTCGCTGTTCTTCACCCATTTGCAGGTGCATCACTTGGGCGTGACCATTCTTGTGGTGGTGTTGACCGCGACGATCTTCTCGCTGCTGGGCTTCATCAACGCCGTGTTTGCGCGCAACTTCGATGACATTTCGATCATCCCGACTTTCGTGCTGACGCCACTGACCTACCTGGGCGGGGTCTTCTACTCGATCACCTTGCTGCCGCCGTTCTGGCAGACCGTATCCCTGGCCAACCCGGTGCTGCACATGGTCAACGCATTCCGTTACGGCATCCTCGGTGTATCGGATATCCGCATCAGCGTGGCCATCGCCTTTATGCTGGTCGCGACCGCGGTGCTGTATCTCGGTAGTGCGCGGTTGCTGGTCAGCGGGCGCGGGATGCGTACCTGAGGGATACCGCGTCGCTTTCAATCGCGAGCCTGCTCGCGATAGCTTTAGTTCAGACACTGCAAAAAAACGGCCTCCCAAGTGGAGGCCGTTTTGCATTCTCACATCCGGCTCTTCTTGCGCCGCTTCCATTGCCGCGCCACCCACCAGCGCCAATACATCATCACCAGGAAGTAAGCCAGCGCCCCGAGCACCAGCCCGGTCACCACCGAACCCAGCAGAAACGGTTGCCACAAGGTCGAGATTTCGCCCCTGATCCATTCCCAGGTCAGTGAGTCCGGCAACTGCCGGGCGGGAACGTCCATCAGCCAGGCGCCGGCCTGGTAGGTGCAGAAGAACACCGCGGGCATGGTGATCGGGTTGGTCAGCCAGACCAGGCTCACGGCAATCGGCATGTTGCCGCGCACGATGATGGCGAGGATGGCCGCCAGCAGCATCTGCAGCGGGATCGGCAGGAACGCGGCGAACAGCCCCACCGCCATGGCGCGGGCAACGGAGTGGCGGTTGAGGTGCCACAGGTTCGGGTCATGCAACAGCGTGCCGAGAAAGCGTAAGGACTTGTGTTCCCTGATGCTCATCGGGTCTGGCATATAACGTTTGAATAAGCGCCGGGGCATAAGGCTTCTCGGTCGGTCAGGGCGGCAAGTATGTCTGGATTCTATGAGCTGCCCATTCAGACTTTGTGACAATTATTGACGACGCCCATGCGACGGGCGGGCTAAGCCTTGAGGGTACTCTCAAGGACGGGCTTATGCGCACAGGGATGATGGCGCTGGCGTTGGGTCTGTTGACCTTGCGCTTTTTACCGGCATTGCCGCCGGTCTGGTTGTGGCTGGCGATGCCGGTGGCGGGTTTGATGTTGCTGCCGTTCAGGACCTATCCGGTGGCGTTTTACCTGTTCGGTTTGAGTTGGGCCTGTGCGAATGCGCAGTCGGCGCTGGATGACCGGTTGCCGCCGACGCTGGACGGAGAAACCCGCTGGGTCGAAGGGCGGGTCACAGGCTTGCCCCGGCATGACGACGGTGTCGTGCGTTTCGAATTGACCGACATCCAGTCCCGACGTACCCGGCTGCCGCGGCAAATGCGTCTGGCCTGGTATGGCGGGCCGCCGGTGAACAGTGGCGAACGCTGGCGTCTGGCCGTCAAATTGAAGCGCCCGGTCGGGCTCCTCAATCCGCAGGCCTTCGATTACCAGGCCTGGTTGCTGGCACAACGCATCGGCGCGACCGGGACGGTCAAGGAGGGCGAGCGCCTTGCGCCAGCCCAATGGGCCTGGCGTGATGCAATCCGTCAGCGTTTGCTGGCGGTGGATGCCCAGGGGCGAAGCGGCGCGTTGACGGCGTTGGTGCTCGGGGACGGTGCCGGGCTGAGTCGCGAAGACTGGCAGGTATTGCAGGACACCGGCACGGTGCATCTGTTGGTGATATCCGGGCAGCACATCGGATTGCTGGCGGGAGTCGTGTATCTGCTGATCGCCGGCCTGGCCCGCTTTGGGCTATGGCCGAACCGTCTGCCATGGTTGCCCTGGGCGTGTGGCCTGGTATTCGCCGCTGCGCTCGGTTACGGGATGCTGGCCGGCTTCGAGGTGCCGGTGCGGCGGGCCTGCCTGATGATTGCAATGGTGTTGTTGTGGCGTCTACGGTTCCGTCATCTCGGTGCATGGTGGCCACTGTTGTTGGCACTCAGCGGCATTTTGCTGCTGGAGCCGCTGGCGAGTCTTCAGCCTGGTTTCTGGTTGTCTTTCGCGGCCGTGGCAGTCTTGATATTGACCTTCGGCGGACGTTTGGGACCGTGGCATTGGTGGCAGACCTGGACCCGTGCCCAGTGGCTGATTGCAATCGGGCTGTTCCCGTTGTTACTGGTTTTGGGGTTGCCAATCAGTCTCAGTGGGCCGCTGGCCAATTTGTTCGCGGTGCCCTGGATCAGTCTGGTGGTACTGCCACCAGCGTTGCTCGGGACGCTGTTGCTGCCGGTGCCTTACGTGGGTGAGAAATTGCTGTGGCTGGCGGGCGGCCTGATCGACGGGTGGTTCAGGGGATTGGGGCTCGTCTCCGGCCAGGTTCCCGCGTGGGTGCCTGCGGCAGTCCCGCTATGGGCCTGGGTAATTGGTGCCATTGGCGTCTTCTTGCTATTGCTGCCGCGAGGAGTACCGATGCGCCCGTTAGGGTGGCCCATGCTGTTGATGCTGGTTTTTTCGCCCAGGCCGATGTTGCAGGAAGGCATGGCCGAAGTCTGGCAACTGGATGTCGGTCAGGGTCTGGCAATCCTGGTGCGCACTCGGCATCACACGTTGCTGTATGACGCCGGACCGCGTTTCGGTGAACTCGACCAGGGGGAACGGGTGGTGCTGCCGGCCTTGCGCAATCTGGGGGTGAAGGGGCTCGATCTGATGCTGATCAGCCACGCCCATGCCGATCATGCCGGCGGTGCCCCGGCGATTGCCAAGGGCTTGCCGGTGAAACAGGTGGTCAGTGGTGAACCGTCAGACTTGCCTGTGGAGTTGCAGGCCGAGAGGTGTGAGAGCGGCCGGCAATGGACCTGGGATGAAGTTGATTTCCAACTTTGGCACTGGCCATTGGCCGGCGACAGCAACCAGAACTCCTGTGTCTTGCTGATCGAGGCCAATGGCGAACGGTTGCTGTTGAGTGGCGACATCGATGCCGCCGCCGAGAGAGCCCTGCTGGACAGTCCGTTGGCCCTGCCCACCGATTGGCTGCAGGCGCCACACCACGGCAGTCGCAGTTCGTCATCCAATGCCCTATTGGATGTCCTGCAACCTAAAGGTGCGCTGATCTCCCGCGGGCAGGGCAATTCGTTTGGCCATCCGCATGCGACGGTCATCGCGCGGTATCAAAAACGTGGAATGGCGATCTACGACAGCGCCGAACACGGTGCCATTCGTCTGCAACTGGGACGCTTCGAGCCGCCGTGGTCAATGCGTCAGGAACGGCGTTTCTGGCGCGATCCGCCGCCCTTGAACCCATAACCGAGCGTTATCAAAGCCCGACCGGATGCGACATCACGGTCTTCGGTGCTTGCACCCCCTATGTTAGAGTGGCGCACTTTTTCGAGGGGGCTGTCACTGTGTGGGAATTGGTCAAATCCGGCGGCTGGATGATGTTGCCGATCATTCTGAGTTCCATCGCGGCCATGGCGATCGTCGCCGAACGCCTCTGGACCCTGCGAGCCAGCCGCGTGACCCCGGAGCACTTGCTCGGGCAGGTCTGGGTCTGGATCAAGGACAAACAGCTCAATAAGGAAAAACTCAAGGAACTGCGCGCCAACTCCCCGTTGGGCGAGATCCTGGCGGCCGGCCTGGCCAACTCCAGGCATGGTCGCGAGATCATGAAGGAGTGCATCGAAGAGGCCGCACAACGGGTCATCCATGAGCTCGAACGCTACGTCGCCGCCCTCGGCACTATCGCTGCCATGGCGCCGTTGCTGGGCCTGCTGGGTACGGTGCTGGGCATGATCGATATTTTCAGTGCGTTCACAGGCAATGGCATGACCACCAACGCCTCGGTACTGGCCGGTGGTATTTCCAAGGCCCTGATCACCACGGCTGCGGGCCTGATGGTGGGTATCCCCGCGGTGTTCTTCCACCGTTTCCTGCAACGCCGGATCGATGAGCTGGTGGTGGGCATGGAGCAGGAAGCGATCAAGCTGGTCGAAGTGGTGCAGGGCGATCGCGATGTGGACCTGACCGGGAGCAAAGCGTGAAATTCCGCCGCAAACCACGGGAAACGGTGGACATCAACCTCGCGTCGCTGATCGACGTGGTGTTCATCCTGCTGCTGTTTTTTGTCGTGACCACCACCTTCACCCGTGAAACCCAGTTGCGCGTCGATCTGCCGGAAGCGGTCAGTGGCACGCCGGCCGACGATCAGAGCAAGCCTTTGGACATCGCCATCAGCGCCGACGGCGTGTTTTCGGTGAACAATCAGATTTTGCCGAAAAGCGACCTGGCTTCGCTGATGGACGCGCTGCAAAAAGAAGCCAATGGCGACACCAACCGGCCGCTGTCCATCAGCGCTGACGGCAAGACTCAGCATCAGTCCGTGGTGACTGCCATGGATGCGGCCGGCAAACTCGGCTTCAGTCATTTGCGCATGACCACCATCGAGGCAGCGCCCCCGGCGCCCTGATGGCCATGTCCGATCGATTGCTCGCCGCGTGGTACGCAGGTCATCCGGCCCTGAAGCTGTTGCAGCCATTGGAATGGCTGTACCGGCGCGTGGTCATGAACAAGCGCAAACGCTTTCTGGCGGGTGAGGGCGAGATCTATCAGCCGCCGGTGCCGCTGATCGTGGTCGGCAACATCACCGTGGGTGGCACCGGCAAGACCCCGCTGATTCTGTGGATGATCGAGCACTGCCAGCGCAGCGGCCTGCGGGTTGGCGTGGTCAGCCGTGGCTACGGCGCCAAACCGCCGCAGTTGCCATGGCGGGTCGAGGCCGAGCAGAGCGCCGACGTCGCCGGTGACGAGCCGTTGCTGATCGTCCAGCGCACGGGCGTGCCGCTGATGATCGACCCCAATCGCAGCAACGCCGTCAAAGCCTTGCTGGCCAGTGAGCCGCTGGATCTGATCCTGTCCGACGACGGCATGCAGCACTACCGCCTGGCCCGTGACCTGGAACTGGTGCTGATCGACGCCGCCCGCGGCCTGGGTAACCGTCGATGCCTGCCTGCCGGGCCTTTGCGTGAGCCGGTCGAGCGCCTGCAAAGCGTCGACGCGGTGCTCTACAACGGTGCCACGGCCGACCGCGAGGACGGTTTTGCCTTCCAGTTGCAACCCACCACGCTGGTCAACCTGCGCAGCGGCGAACGACGTCCCCTCGACCACTTCGGCGCAGGCCAGTTTGTGCACGCGGTGGCCGGCATCGGCAATCCGCAACGTTTCTTCAAGACCCTCGAAACGCTACACTGGCAGCCGGTTCCACATGCGTTTGCCGACCACGCCGAATACAGCGTGGAGACGTTGAATTTCACGCCGTCATTGCCGTTGGTGATGACGGAAAAGGACGCGGTGAAATGCCGTGCCTTTGCCACCGCCGATTGGTGGTACCTGGCGGTCGATGCCGTGCCGTCGCCGGCCTTCGTGGCCTGGTTCGACACACAGCTGATGCGCCTGCTGCCGGCTCGTTTGTTGCCTTAACTCCGTTTTTTCCAGGGAATGCTCATGGACACCAAATTGCTCGATATCCTCGCTTGCCCAGTCTGCAAAGGCCCGCTCAAGCTCAGCGCCGACAAGACCGAGCTGATCAGCAAGGGTGCAGGCCTGGCCTACCCGATTCGCGACGGCATCCCGGTGATGCTCGAATCCGAAGCACGCACCCTGACCACCGACGAGCGCCTGGATAAATGACCACAGCCTTTACCGTCGTCATTCCATCGCGTTACGCCTCCACCCGCCTGCCGGGCAAGCCGCTGCTGCTGATCGCCGGCAAGCCGATGATCCAGCACGTCTGGGAACAGGCGAGCAAAAGCAGCGCCGAGCGGGTGGTGGTGGCCACCGACGACGTGCGCATCGTCGAGGCCTGCAAAGGCTTTGGTGCCGAAGTGGTGCTGACCCGTGAAGATCACAACTCCGGCACCGATCGCCTGGCCGAAGTCGCGCTGAAGCTGGGCCTGGCGCCCGACGCCATCGTGGTCAACGTCCAGGGCGACGAACCGCTGATCCCGCCGAGCGTGATCGATCAGGTGGCCGCCAACCTGGCAGCCCACGCCGAAGCGCGCATGGCCACCCTGGCCGAGCCGATCGAAGACGTGGACACCCTGTTCAATCCCAACGTGGTCAAGGTCGTCAGCGACCTCAATGGCCTGGCGCTGACGTTCAGCCGTTCCACCTTGCCCTGGGCGCGGGATGCATTCGCCGTGAACCCTGAGCAGTTGCCGGAAGGTGTGCCGTACCGCCGCCATATCGGCATCTATGCCTACCGCGCCGGTTTCCTGCAGGATTTCGTCAGCTGGGGTCCATGCTGGCTGGAAAACACCGAGTGCCTGGAACAGCTGCGTGCCCTGTGGCATGGCGTGCGGATCCACGTGGCCGACGCGCTGATCGCGCCGCCAGCCGGTGTCGATACCGTTGAAGACCTAGAGCGCGTTCGTCGCCTGCTGGAGAAGTGATGCGGGTTCTGTTTGTCTGCCTGGGCAACATCTGCCGCTCTCCCACGGCAGAAGGCGTGCTGCGGCATAAGTTGCGCGAGGCCGGCTTGGCCGATCAGGTTGAAGTGGCCTCCGCAGGCACCGGTGACTGGCATGTCGGCAAGCCGCCGGACAAACGCAGTCAGGCCGCGGCGAAGCTGCGCGGTTATGACTTGTCCGCCCAGCGCGCCCGGCAAGTCTCCCGCGCCGATTTCGCCACCTACGACCTGATCCTGGCGATGGACAACAGCAACCTGCGCAACCTCAAGGCCTTGCAACCGGCCAAGGGCAAGGCCGAGTTGGATCTGTTCCTGCGTCGCTATCAGTCGGACGTCGATGAGGTCCCGGACCCGTATTACGACGGCGAGCAAGGCTTCGAGCAGGTGCTGGACCTGATCGAACATGCCAGTGATTTGCTGGTGATTGAATTGAAGGGACGGTTATGAGTTTGCAGGTTCAATCGCAGGTTTCGCTCAAGCCGTTCAACAGCTTTGGCGTGGATGTCCAGGCCCGGTTGTTTGCCGAGGCCCATAGCGACGCCGATGTGCGCGAAGCCCTGGCCTATGGGCTGGAACACGAGGTGCCGGTGCTGGTGATCGGCGGCGGCAGCAATCTGCTGCTGACGGCGGATATCGATTCGCTGGTGCTGCGCATGGCCACCCGCGGGACTCGCGTGTTGAGCGATGACGGCAGCAAAGTGGTGATCGAGGCCGAGGCCGGTGAGCCCTGGCATCCCTTTGTGCAACACACACTGTCCCTGGGGCTGTCCGGCCTGGAAAACCTCAGCCTGATTCCCGGCACTGTCGGTGCGGCACCGATGCAGAACATCGGCGCTTATGGCGTCGAGATCAAGGACGTGTTCGCCGGCCTGACCGCCCTCGATCGCCAGACCGGTGAACTGCGCGACTTCACATTGCAAGAGTGCAACTTCGCTTACCGCGACAGCCTGTTCAAGCAGGAGCCGGGGCGTTGGTTGATCCTGCGTGTGCGCTTCGCCCTCGACCGCGCCGCGCATCTGCACCTGGAATACGGCCCGGTGCGTCAGCGCCTGACCGAACAGGGCATCGAGCATCCGACCGCCAGCGATGTCAGCCAGGCCATTTGCAGCATCCGCAACGAAAAACTCCCGGACCCGGCCGTACTCGGCAATGCCGGCAGCTTCTTCAAGAACCCTTTGGTGTCGGCGGCGCTGGCTGCACGGCTCAAGGGCGAATACCCGGACCTGGTGGCCTATGCGCAACCCGACGGGCAGATGAAGCTGGCCGCCGGTTGGTTGATCGAGCGGGCAGGGTGGAAGGGTTTTCGTGAGGCTGACGCTGGCGTGCATAAATTGCAGGCGCTGGTGCTGGTCAACTATGGCGGCGCGACGGGCCTGCAATTGCTGAACCTGGCGCAGCGCATCCAGAAAGACATTTTCGAGCGTTTCCATGTCGATCTGGAAATGGAGCCGAACCGGTATTGATGAAGCAGCCGCCAGCTACAAGCTTCAAGCGGCAAGCTACAATTCTCAAATCCAGGCCTTTGCTGTTTTGCTTCTACTTGAAGCTTGCAGCTTAAAGCTCGCAGCTAAAAAACCCTGTCTCAGCAGGGTTTTTTTTTGTTAATGCTCGGTTAACTTAGTCAGCTAACGATGCACACTCTTGCTCCACCAAAGGCCCGGTGCAGACGTCTGCGTCCGCATAAGAGAGCCCATTAGCCTGAGTCGATCTGCGTGCGACCCACCGAGATCCAGCGGCAGATTGCTCGACCCCATAACTCAAGATCTATGCGGGCGTGCCCATGATTACCCTGAAACTCAATGGTCAAGACCATCAACTCGACGTCACCGAGGACATGCCGCTGCTCTGGGCGATCCGCGACGTGGCCGGTTACAACGGCACCAAGTTCGGCTGCGGCATGGGCCTGTGCGGGGCCTGCACCATTCATATCGAAGGGGCTCCGGCACGCAGTTGCATCACGCCGATCGGTTCAGTGGTCGGACAGAATGTCAGCACCATCGACAACCTGCACGCCGATCCGATCGGCAAAGTCGTGCAGCAAGCCTGGCTCGACACGGCGGTCGCCCAATGCGGTTTCTGCCAGGGCGGGCAGATCATGTCGGCAACGGCGCTGCTCAAGACCAATCCGAACCCGAGCGACGAGCAGATTGAAGAGGCGATGGTCGGCAACATCTGCCGCTGCGGCACCTACAACCGCATCAAGACCGCGATCCGCCAGGCCTCCACCCACCTGAAGGAGGCCAAGGCATGAGCCGCTTACCGAATGATTTCGCCCTGAGCAATCTGAGCCAGCTCAGTCGCCGTGGCTTTCTGAAAGGGGTGGGTGCCACCAGTGCGCTGGTATTGGCGGCGAGTTGGGGCTGGCAAGACGCTTTTGCTGGAGAAAAAGACAAGAAGTTTGGTGCCGACGGCATGCCCCACGGCTGGGTCGATGATCCGAAAGTCTATGTGAGCATCGCCGCGGATGGCACGGTGACCGTGATCTGCAATCGCTCGGAGATGGGCCAGGGCGTGCGCACCAGCTTGACCATGGTGGTGGCCGATGAACTGGAAGCCGACTGGGCGATGGTCAAGGTGCAGCAGGCCCCTGGCGATGAAGTGCGCTTCGGCAACCAGGACACCGACGGCTCGCGCAGCATGCGTCACTGGTACGAGCCGATGCGCCGCTGCGGTGCTGCCGCGCGGACCATGCTCGAACAGGCCGCTGCCGCACAATGGAAAGTGCCGGTCGGTGAGTGTCACGCGCAACTGCACAAGGTCGTCCATGAGCCTTCTGGCCGCGAAATCGGATATGGCGCCCTGGCCTCCGCCGCAGGCGCGTTGCCGGTTCCGGCCCGCGACAGCCTGAAGCTCAAACAACCCGCTGAGTTCCGTTACATCGGCAAGGAAGGCACCAAGGCCATCGATGGGGAGGACATCGTCAACGGCCGTGCGGTGTACGGCGCCGACGTGCATTTCGACGGCATGCTGTACGCGACCATCGCGCGGCCAACGGTGTATGGCGGCAAAGTCAAAAGCTTTGATGGCAGCGCGGCGATGAAAGTCCCCGGCGTGGTCAAAGTGGTACAGATCGAAAGCCGGCCTTTGCCCTCGGAGTTCCAACCTCTGGGCGGCATCGCCGTGGTGGCGAGCAATACCTGGGCGGCGATCAAGGGCCGTGAGGCACTGAAAATCGAGTGGGACGACGGCCCCAACGCCAGCTACGACTCGATCGCCTATCGCAAGGAACTTGAAGCGGCCTCGCTCAAGCCCGGCAAGGTGGTGCGCAATACCGGCAACCTCGAAAAGGCCATGGCCAGCGCCGATAGCACGCTGGAAGCCTCCTACTACTTGCCGCATTTGTCACAGTCGCCGATGGAACCGATGGTCGCCATTGCGCGGTTCAAGGACGGTGCCTGCGAAGCCTGGGGGCCAAGCCAGGCGCCGCAGGTCACCCGGGAACGGATCGGTGAACGCCTGGGCCTGCCGTTCGACAAGGTCACATTCAACGTGACCCTGCTCGGGGGCGGGTTCGGGCGCAAGTCCAAGCCTGACTTCATCATCGAGGCTGCTATCCTCGCCAAGGAATTCCCCGGCAAAGCGGTGCGGGTGCAATGGACCCGCGAAGACGACATTCACTGTTCCTACTTCCACACCGTGTCGGCCGAATACCTCAAGGCCAGCCTGAACAAGGATGGCCTGCCGTCCGGCTGGTTGCACCGTACGGTGGCGCCGAGCATCACCGCGTTGTTTGCGCCGGGCATGAACCATGAGGCGGCGTTCGAACTGGGCATGGGCCTCACCAACATGGCGTATGCGATCCCCAACATTCGCCTGGAAAACCCCGAGGCAACGGTGCATACCCGGGTGGGGTGGTATCGCTCGGTGTCGAACATTCCCCATGGCTTCGCGATCCAGAGCTTTATCGATGAGCTGGCGCATAAGGCCGGGCAGGACCCACTCAAGTACCAGATCAGATTGCTCGGCCCGGACCGTCAGATCGATCCGCGCACCTTGAGTGAAGAGTGGAACTACGGTGAATCCCCCGAGCGTTATCCGATCGACACCGCGCGCCTGCGCACGGTACTGGAGACCGCCGCCAAAGCCGCCGGTTGGGGGCGTGAGTTGCCCAAGGGTCGCGGCCTGGGCCTGGCGGTGCATTACAGCTTCGTGACGTATGTGGCGGCGGTGATCGAGGTGGAGGTCAAAGACGACGGCACACTGGTGGTGCACAAGGCCAACATCGCCGTCGATTGCGGACCACAGGTCAACCCCGAGCGGATTCGCGCGCAATTCGAAGGTGCCTGTGTCATGGGCCTGGGTAATGCGGTGCTGGGGGAAATCAGCTTCAAGGACGGTAAAGTGCAGCAGGATAACTTCCACATGTACGAGGTGGCGCGCATGTCTCTGGCGCCAAAAGAAGTGGCAGTGCATCTGGTGACGCCGCCGGGCAACGTCCCATTGGGCGGTGTGGGTGAGCCGGGCGTGCCACCGATTGCGCCGGCACTGTGCAATGCGATCTTTGCTGCCACCGGCAAACGCATCCGCAACCTGCCGGTTCGTTATCAGCTGTCGGGCTGGCAGAAGGCGGGCGCCTGATGGACAGCGCCGATCTGAACGTCCTGCGCAGCGTGTTGCAATGGCATCGCGCCGGTCAGCGGGTGGTGTTGTACAGCGTTGTCGAGACCTGGGGCACTGCGCCCCGGGCACCCGGCGCCATGCTCGCCTTGCGCGAGGACGGCATGGTGATTGGTTCGGTCTCCGGCGGGTGTGTCGAAGATGACCTGATCGCCCGGCTGCACGACGGGCGCCTTGCGCTTGATGGGCCATCGGTGCAACTGATCACGTATGGCGTGACCCGCGAGGAAGCCGCACGTTTCGGCTTGCCCTGCGGCGGCACCTTGCGCTTGACCGAGGAGTGTATCGACGATGGGGATTGGGTCGAGCAATTGCTCGCCCGATGCGAGGCCCATGAAATCGTTGCGCGCGAACTGAACCTGGCCACCGGCGAAGTGCTTTTGCAGCCGGCCAATAAAGCTGACGTATTGACGTTCGACGGACAGACCTTGCGGGCGATCTATGGCCCGCGCTGGCGCTTGCTGCTGATCGGCGCTGGGCAGCTGTCGCGCTATGTGGCGGAAATGGCCCGGCTGCTGGATTTCGAGGTGTTGATTTGCGATCCGCGTAGCGAGTTCGTCTATGGCTGGGAGGAGCAGCACGGAAGATTCGTTTCTGGCATGCCGGATGAGGCGGTATTGAATATCCAGACCGATGAACGCACGGCCATCGTGGCCTTGACCCATGATCCGCGTCTGGACGACATGGCACTGCTCACAGCCCTGGATTCCAGGGCTTTTTACGTCGGGGCGCTGGGATCGCGGGTCAACAGCCAGAAGCGCCGGGAAAACCTGGCTCAACTGGGTTTGTCGCAATCGGCGATTGACCGCTTGCATGGTCCGATCGGTTTGCACATTGGCAGTCATAATCCAGCGGAAATTGCCTTGTCGCTCATGGCGGAAATCGTGGCAGTCAAAAATGGCGTCGAACTGAAGCAGAAGAAAGTCTTGCGGGAGAGCGTATGAGCGAGTCCATTGGCGTCGTCGTACTGGCGGCGGGGCAGGGCAGCCGGTTTCGTGAGGTTGCGGGCGCCGAAAAGGATAAATTGGTGGCCGATTGCACTGGGCGTGACGGCGTGGTGCGGTCCGTCATCGAGCACACGTTGGTCAACCTGCCGGCGGCGCTGGACAAACGCGTGCTGGTGACCACTGCTGACCGCCCGCAAGTGATTCGCATGGCTCAGGCCTATGGCTGCGAGATTGAACTGATCGAATCGACGGGAATGGGCGACAGCATTGCTGCGGGAGTCGTTGCCTGCAAGCAACTCGATGGCTGGCTGATGGTGCTGGGGGATATGCCGTTCATCCTGCCATCCAGTATCGAACAAGTGGTGGCGGGTATTGGCGATGACCGTATCAGCGTGCCCGTGCAGGGCGGTGAGTACGGGCATCCGGTCGGGTTCGGACGGGACTTCGCAGCGGGGTTGATGGCGTTATCGGGGGATCGCGGTGCCAAACCGCTGTTTGCCCAAGGGCGAGTGGTTGAAGTGACCGTGGATGATCCCGGTGTGTTGTGGGATGTGGATGTGCCTGAGGCATTGGTCTTCAAGTAGTTCCGGAGGTGATCCCCTGTGGATGATCCACCGCCTTCGCGAGCAAGCCCGCTCCCACAAGGGGTTGCTGTGAATTCCGGATATAAAAAAGCCCCGCCTGGGATCACCAGGCGGGGCTTTTTAGTGGCCGATGGAATCAGACGAGAGGTTTAGGCTCGTGTTCTTTTTCCTGGGCTTGCTCGTGTTGCTCTACCGCTTCCTGAGCGGAGCGCGGCGCTTCGTGGATCACCGACTCAACCGGCTCGGCAGCCACTTCAACGGCCGGGGCAGGAGCTGCCTCAACCACTTCAGCAGCAACCGGTGCAGGCTCGGCAGCGACAACTGCTTCAGCCGGAGCAGCAGCGGCAGCCAGTTCAGCTTCCTTCTGCAGACGCTCGGCTTCACGCTTGCGACGACGCACTTCACGTGGGTCGTTAGGCGCACGGCCACTTGGCGTCAGGGCGCTGGCAGGAGCAGCTTCGACTACCGGAGCAGGTGCTTCGGCAACGACCGGTGCTTCAACGACTGGCGCTTCAACCACCTGTGCTGGAGCCGGTTCTGCAGCGGCAACCACCGGCTCGGAAACCATGGCTTCAGCCACTGGGGTTTCAGCGGCAGGTGCAGCGGCTTCAGCGACGGCTGGCTCGGCAACCCAATTGAATGCGGTTTGCTCTTCGCGAACTTCACGCACGGTTTCAGTCACGGTTTCAACAACCGCTTCTGCAGCCTGGGCAGGTGCTTCTACCGCTGGCGCTGGCTCGGCAGCCGCTTCAACAGTAGGCTGAGCTTCTGGCGCGGGCGCCACTTCGACTTCCGGCGAGGCGGTGACTTCAACCGGGGTGGTCGCTTCAACGACTGGCGCTTCAACCGGAGCTGCTTCCAGGGTCGCGGCAGTGGCGCGTTCGGCTTGCACATTGGCTTCAGCTTCGGCTGGAGCGCTGATCACGCTGCTGGCAACGGCTGCGGTGACAGCCAGGCCGGCGGCCAGATCGGCAACGCTTGGTGCTTCAGCGTTTTCGCCGGACTCGGACTCTTCCGAACCTTCGATCACATTGCCGTTGGCGTCACGCTGACGCTCGCGACGGTTGCTGCGACGACGCTGACCACGGGAGCGGCGGCGTGGACGATCGCCTTCGGCGCCTTCCTGACCTTCTTCCTGCAGTTGCTCTTCGTTGGTGACCAGTTCTTCTTCAGTTGCGGCTGCGGCAGCTTGTTCGGCACGTGGCTGACGTTCTTCACGCGGTGGGCGTGGAGCGCGTTCTTCACGTGGCTGGCGAGCTGGACGCTCTTCAGCGGTAGCAGCGGCGGCTGGAGCAGCCGGAGCAACCGGAGCAACCGGAGCAGCATCCAGAGGCTCGCGCAGTTCACGAACGCGTTCTTCGCGCTCGCCACGTGGCTTGCGATCTTCACGCGGAGCGCGCGGTGCACGTTCTTCACGAGGCGCGCGTGGTGCGCGTTCTTCGCGGGCTACTGCTGGTGTTTCTTCGCGGGTCTCGCGAGGTTCGCGCACTTCCCGTGGCTGACGCTCTTCACGCGGTGCGCGTTCTTCGCGGGGCTTGCGCTCTTCATCGCGGCGAACGTTACGGTTGCGGCTTTGCTGGCGACCGTTGCGACGCTCTTCGTTGCGGGCCGGACGCTCGGCGGCAGGCTTTTCAACCACAACCGGCGCGACAGGCTCTTCCTTGGTGGCGAACAGGCTGACCAGCGATTTCACCAGACCTTTGAACAGGCTTGGCTCCGGTACGGCGACCGGGGCAGGGGCTGGAGCGGCAACTTCGGTCGGCACCGGAGCGTTGGCGCGGGCCGGGGCCGTCTTGACCGCCGCTTCCTGGCGAACCAGGGTGCGGGTTGCAGCGGCTGGCTGGACTTCTTCGACTTCGGCAGCGGCCGCAGCGATTTCGTAGCTGGACTGGTTGGTCGCGGCTTCCGGGCTGTCGTCACGCAAGCGCTGCACTTCGAAGTGTGGCGTTTCGAGGTGATCGTTCGGCAGGATGACGATACGGGCACGGGTGCGCAGTTCGATCTTGGTGATCGAGTTGCGTTTTTCGTTGAGCAGGAACGCAGCCACCGGGATCGGCACTTGTGCACGAACTTCGGCGGTACGGTCTTTCAGGGCTTCTTCTTCGATCAGGCGCAGGATCGCCAGGGACAGCGATTCAACGTCACGGATGATGCCGGTGCCGTTGCAACGCGGGCAGACGATGCCGCTGCTTTCGCCCAGGGATGGACGCAGGCGCTGACGGGACATTTCCAGCAGGCCGAAGCGCGAAATGCGACCGACTTGCACGCGAGCGCGGTCGGCTTCCAGGCATTCGCGGACTTTCTCTTCCACGGCGCGCTGGTTCTTGGCAGGGGTCATGTCGATGAAGTCGATGACGATCAGGCCGCCGATGTCGCGCAGGCGCAACTGACGGGCGATTTCCTCAGCCGCTTCAAGGTTGGTTTGCAGCGCGGTTTCTTCGATGTCGCTGCCTTTGGTGGCGCGCGCCGAGTTGATGTCGATGGACACCAGGGCTTCGGTCGGATCGATAACGATGGAGCCGCCGGAAGGCAGTTCGACAACGCGCTGGAAAGCGGTTTCGATCTGGCTTTCGATCTGGAAACGGTTGAACAGCGGAACGCTGTCTTCGTACAGCTTGATCTTGCTGGCGTACTGCGGCATCACCTGGCGGATGAAGGTCAGGGCTTCGTCCTGGGCTTCAACGCTGTCGATCAGCACTTCGCCGATGTCCTGGCGCAGGTAGTCGCGGATCGCGCGGATGATCACGTTGCTTTCCTGATAGATCAGGAACGGCGCAGAGCGATCCAGCGAGGCTTCCTTGATGGCGGTCCAGAGTTGCAGCAGGTAGTCGAGGTCCCACTGCATTTCTTCGCTGCTGCGGCCCAGGCCGGCAGTGCGCACGATCAGGCCCATGTCGGCCGGGGCAACCAGGCCGTTCAGCGCTTCACGCAGTTCATTGCGCTCTTCGCCTTCGATGCGACGGGAGATACCGCCGGCACGCGGGTTGTTCGGCATCAGCACCAGGTAACGACCGGCCAGGCTGATGAAAGTGGTCAGGGCGGCGCCCTTGTTGCCACGTTCTTCTTTTTCGACCTGAACGATGACTTCCTGGCCTTCGCTCAGGACGTCCTTGATGTTGACGCGACCTTCCGGGGCTTTCTTGAAGTATTCGCGGGAGATTTCTTTGAGGGGCAGGAAGCCGTGGCGCTCAGAGCCGAAATCGACAAAGGCAGCCTCGAGGCTTGGTTCGATGCGAGTAATCCGGCCTTTATAGATGTTGGCCTTCTTCTGCTCGCGTGCACCGGATTCGATGTCCAGGTCGTAGAGGCGCTGGCCATCTACCAGTGCAACACGCAACTCTTCGGGTTGAGTTGCGTTAATCAGCATTCTTTTCATGTAGTACCGTCGGTTTCCGGGCTGCCGGAAACGGCGTTCGGCACACACGACTTCTCACGGTCGGTGTCAGGTGCGTCGGGAGTGGTTGGCCATTTCCCGTGTCCAGCGAAGTCCGGCCAATGTGGGCCTTCATCGCGACGTACGCGTCCTGCTTGCTGTGGCTACTTAAGCACTCAGTCAGGAGGAGGAATCAACCAGCGGCTGTGGACGAGATGAAGCGTCTTGAGAAAGCCTGTTGCTACACAGTCCGGCGGTTGTGCATCTCCACCCTACACGTATCCCTGATAATTCGGGTGCTGCCGCGCGCAGAATCCGCAGCGGGTTGGCATTTACCGTGAGCTCCGATAGGGGAGGTCACGCATCATGGCTAATTTAGGCGTTGTTTCCGATGCCTTCGCTCGGGGTCATTCGCAATTGACTGCACTTTGTGAACTGGCCGTGAATATGGCTCGCAAAACGAGTGAAAAACTCTGTTTTGTGGCGTGATTCAGGCCTCATGTCACCTGCGCTCGTTACACCTGCAAACTCCACCGTTACGTAGCGAAAGCCCCGTAGGACGGCCTCGCGTCCTGGTGAATTGCGTTGGTCAGGGCCGGTTTTTGACCGTTGGTCCGCTGTCCAGGCCGCTTTTGGCGACGTTCGCGACTATAGCAGCAATGATTAAGTGCTTCAATTCCATAAAAAATTGTTATCATCCGCGGCATGACGACGACTACCCCCCCGACTCCAAGCGTACAACTGCTTGAGGTCTCGCCGGAATATGCCGGCCAACGTATTGATAATTTCCTTCTCGCCCGACTCAAAGGCGTGCCCAAGACCTTGATTTACCGCATTTTGCGCAAGGGCGAAGTGCGTGTGAACAAAGGTCGGATCAAGCCCGAGTACAAGCTGCAGGCGGGCGATATCGTGCGCGTGCCGCCGGTTCGTGTGCCTGAGCGCGACGAGCCGGTGCCACTGGCACAAGGCCTGCTACAGCGGCTCGAAGCCTCGATTGTCTTCGAAGACAAGGCGCTGATCGTGATCAACAAGCCTTGCGGCATCGCCGTTCACGGCGGCAGCGGCTTGAATTACGGAGTAATCGAAGCCTTTCGTCAGTTGCGTCCCGATTGCAAGGAGCTCGAACTGGTTCATCGTCTCGACCGTGACACCTCCGGCCTGCTGATGATCGCCAAGAAGCGCAGCATGCTGCGTCACTTGCACACAGCCTTGCGCGGTGATGGCGTTGATAAGCGCTATATGGCGCTGGTTCGCGGCAACTGGGCATCCTCGATCAAGCAAGTTCGAGCGTCGCTCGGTAAGAGCAATCTGCGCTCCGGTGAGCGTATGGTCGAGGTCGACGAGGAGGAGGGCAAGGAGTCTGTGACCGTGTTCAAGGTCCTGCGTCGCTTTGGCGACTTTGCCACCCTGATTGAAGCCAAGCCGATCACCGGCCGCACTCACCAGATCCGTGTCCACACGTTGCACGCCGGGCACTGCATTGCCGGCGACACCAAGTACGGCGATGACGATTTCAGTAAGGAAATCCGCGATCTGGGCGGCAAGCGCCTGTTCCTGCACGCCTACATGTTGACCGTGCCGCTTCCCGATGGTGGTGAACTGAAACTGCAAGCGCCGGTCGACGAGATGTGGGCCAAAACCGTGGAGCGATTGAGTGCGCCCATCTGATTACAAGCTGCTGATCTTTGATTGGGACGGCACCCTGGCCGACTCCATTGGTCGGATTGTCGAGGCGATGCACGTTGCCTCCCAGCGTTCCGGTTTTGAGCTGCGCGATGATCTGGCCGTCAAGGGCATCATCGGCCTGGGCTTGCCGGAAGCGATCCGCACCCTGTACCCCGAAATCGGCGACGCCGAGCTGGTCGCGTTCCGCGAGCACTATGCTGAGCATTACATTGCGTCGGAGGCTGTGCCTTCGCCGCTGTTCGAAGGTGTGGTCGAGTCGCTCGAGGCGTTTCGTGCCGAGGGCTATCATCTGGCTGTGGCGACGGGCAAGGCCCGTCGCGGGCTGGATCGGGTGTTGAAGTCCCATGGCTGGGAGAATTACTTCGATATCACTCGCGCCGCCGACGAGACCGCCAGCAAGCCCCATCCGCTGATGCTCGAGCAGATTCTCGCGCATTGCGAGGTTCGCCCGGAGCAGGCGTTGATGGTCGGTGATTCGTCCTTTGATCTGCAGATGGCACGCAACGCCGGCATGGGCTCGGTGGCCGTCAGTTATGGCGCCCAATCGATCGATGCGTTGAAGTCGTATGAGCCGCGACTGGCCATCGACCGTTTTTCAGAATTGCATGCCTGGCTCAGTCAGCGGGCTTAACCGGTTGTATTTGGGGTGGATGGCATGACCGACGAATGGAAGGCGCCCGCCAAGGCGAGCGCAGAGAGCGGTGACGACAAGAGCTGGAAGCTGCTGGAAAAGACGCTGCTGGCCGGCGTGCAGGAGCAGCGCCGGTCCCGTCGCTGGGGGATATTCTTCAAATCACTGACTTTTGTGTATCTGTTCGGCGCAATTGCCCTGTTTTCGCCGCTGATGGATATGGAGAAGGCAGCTACCCTCAGTGCCAATTACACGGCGTTGATCGATGTGACAGGCATGATTGCCGACAAGGAGCCGGCCAGCGCAGACAATATCGTTGGCAGCCTGCGCGCGGCTTTCGAGGATAAGAAGGTCAAGGGTGTCATCCTGCGCATCAACAGCCCGGGCGGCAGTCCGGTGCAGTCGGGTTATGTCTATGACGAGATCCGTCGTCTGCGTGGCCTGCACCCGGACACCAAGCTGTATGCGGTCATTTCCGATCTGGGGGCTTCCGGTGCTTACTACATCGCCAGCGCGGCGGATCAGATCTACGCCGATAAGGCGAGTCTGGTCGGCTCCATCGGTGTGACGGCAGCCGGTTATGGTTTTGTCGGCACCATGGAGAAGCTGGGCGTCGAGCGTCGCACCTACACCTCTGGCGAGCACAAGTCGTTCCTCGATCCGTTCCAGCCGCAGAAGCCGGAAGAAACCGCCTTCTGGCAGGGTGTGCTCGATACGACCCACAAGCAGTTCATCAGTAGCGTCAAGCAGGGGCGCGGCGATCGCCTGAAGGACAAGGATCATCCGGAGCTGTTCTCCGGTCTGGTCTGGTCCGGCGAGCAGGCGCTGCCGCTTGGGTTGATCGATGGGCTGGGTAATGCCAGTTCGGTTGCGCGGGATGTGATCGGCGAGAAGGAGCTGGTGGACTTTACCGTTCAGGAGTCGCCATTCGATCGCTTCTCGAAAAAGCTCGGTGCCAGCGTGGCTGAGCACTTGGCGATGTGGATGGGTTTTAACGGTCCGTCGCTGCGCTGATTTTGCGGTGACATGAAAAACCGGCCTGCGAGGCCGGTTTTTTAGTATTGAGACTCAGGGTATCTGCACGCCTTCGGCCAGCAACATGTCGATCAGGCGAATCAGCGGCAGGCCGATCAGGCTGGTGGCGTCAGGTCCCTCGGTGCTGCGAAACAGGCTGACCCCCAGACCTTCGGCCTTGAAGCTGCCTGCGCAGTCGTAGGGTTGTTCAGCGTGCAGGTAGCGTTCGATACGGGTCGCGTCGAGTGTGCGCATGTGTACGGTGAAGGGCACACAATCGACCTGGCAGTGCCCGGTCTGGCTGTTGAGCAGGGCCAGGCCGGTCAGGAACGTCACGCTGGCACCGCTGGCGGCCAGCAGTTGCTCGCGGGCTTTTTCGAACGTGTGGGGCTTGCCGATAATCCGGTTTCCCAGCACGGCGACCTGGTCGGAGCCAATTATCAGATGAGCGGTATGGCTGTCGGCCAGGGCGCGCGCTTTCTCTTCGGCGAGGCGCTTGACCAGCTCGATGGCGGATTCGCCCGGACGATGGCTTTCGTCGATATCCGGCGAGCTGCAAGTGAAAGGCAGCTGCAGGCGGGTCAGTAATTCTCGGCGATAGGCCGAGCCAGAAGCGAGTAATAAAGGCAGCATGCGCAACTCCATAAGGCGTGTGCGAATTCTAGCGAGGCTTCCAAGTGACGGACAGGGCTGAATTTCCTTTGACATGGGCGGGTGCATCCCTATAATGCTGCGCCTATGTTGAATGACCCGATTCCACCTCACGTTGACCCGCGCAAATTGGCTGATCGTGGCACCACCCTTCAAGGTGAAATGCTGCTGGCCGATTTGGAGAGACTCTGCGACCCGCTTTCCGACAATGTCGGTACGGTGCAGGCTAAATTCGTTTTTGAACGAGATGAACGTAAATCTGTGGTCATCCACAGCTTTATCGACACTGAAGTCAAAATGGTTTGCCAGCGTTGTCTTGAGCTGGTCACCCTGCCGATCCACAGCGAATGCAGTTACGCTGTGGTGAAGGAGGGTGCGAATACCCAGTCGTTGCCGAAAGGTTATGACGTGCTGGAACTGGGCGAAGATCCTTTGGATCTGCAGTCACTGATCGAGGAGGAGCTTCTGCTTGCCTTGCCCATTGTGCCTGCTCATCATCCGGAAGAATGCCAGCAGCCGGCGGGTCTCGATGAGCCCGAACCGAGCGAGGACGAGGTAACGCGGTCCAACCCGTTCAGTGTATTGGCGCAGTTAAAGCGTGACCCAAACGTTTAGGAGTTAATCAATTATGGCTGTTCAGCAGAACAAAAAATCCCGCTCTGCCCGTGACATGCGCCGTTCGCACGACGCTCTCGAGGCTAGCACCCTGTCTGTAGAAAAAACCACCGGTGAAGTTCACCTGCGTCACCACGTATCGCCAGAAGGCGTATACCGTGGCCGTAAAGTGATCGACAAGGGCGCTGACGAGTAATCACTTGTCCGCTCAAGTCATCGCGATTGACGCAATGGGCGGGGACTTCGGTCCCCGCAGCATTGTTCAGGCCAGCCTTGCTTGCCTGTCTGCTACACCCTCGCTGCACCTGACCCTCGTCGGTCAACCCTCCCTTCTTGAAGAATTGATCGCTGGCCATCCGGCTGTGGATCGCGCGCGCCTGTCGATTACGCCGGCGAGCGAAGTCATCACCATGGACGAAAAACCTGCCCAGGCCTTGCGTGGCAAGCCTGACTCGTCGATGCGTGTGGCGCTTGAGTTGTTGCGTGATGGCAAGGTCCAGGCCTGTGTCAGTGCCGGCAACACCGGGGCGCTGATGGCGTTGTCGCGGTTCGTGCTCAAGACCCTGCCGGGCATTGATCGTCCGGCCATGGTCGCGGCGATTCCGACGCAAAAGGGTTACTGCCAATTGCTCGACCTGGGCGCCAACGTCGATTGCAGTGCCGAGCATCTGTTGCAGTTTGCGGTCATGGGTTCGGTTGCGGCGGAAACCCTGGGCATAGTGCGCCCACGGGTAGCCTTACTGAACATCGGCACCGAAGACATCAAGGGCAATCAGCAGGTCAAGCTGGCAGCGACGTTGTTGCAAGGCGCCCGGGGCATCAATTACATCGGCTTTATCGAGGGCGACGGTTTGTACCGTGGCGAAGCGGATGTGGTGGTATGTGACGGTTTTGTCGGCAACATCCTGCTCAAATCCAGCGAAGGTCTGGCGACCATGATTGCCGGGCGCATCGAGGCGTTGTTCAAAAAGAACATGGCCTCTCGCGTGGTCGGTGCGCTGGCGCTGCCGTTGATGAAGCGTCTGCAGGCTGAACTGGCGCCTGCCCGGCACAACGGCGCGAGCTTTCTCGGCTTGCAGGGCATTGTGGTGAAAAGCCACGGTTCTGCGGGGGTCCAGGGGTTTCAGAGTGCCATTGCGCGCGCCTTGATCGAGATTCAGGAGAATCTTCCCGAGCGCCTGCACGGTCGTCTGGAGGATTTGTTGCTTTAGGCGTTTTCGTCGGACAATGCTTAAATGTGACCGCTTGGTTCGATGGGCCATCCAACTGTCAGTTTCTTGCGTCCCCAATGCGGGGCGCCAACTCTCCGACGACAAGATCATTAGGGGCTTGTTACATGTCTGCTTCCCTCGCATTCGTCTTTCCCGGACAGGGTTCGCAGTCCCTCGGCATGCTCGCCGAGTTGGGCGCACAACATCCGGTTGTCCTTGAAACATTCAAAGAAGCTTCCGATGCACTGGGTTACGACCTGTGGGCACTGACCCAGCAAGGGCCGGAAGAGCAACTCAATCAAACCGATAAAACCCAACCGGCCATTCTGACCGCCTCTATCGCCCTGTGGCGTCTGTGGCTGGCCGAAGGTGGTGCGCGTCCGGCTTACGTTGCCGGGCACAGCCTGGGTGAATACAGCGCGCTGGTCGCGGCAGGCAGCCTGAGCCTGGGCGACGCGGTGAAGCTCGTCGAACGTCGCGGCCAACTGATGCAGGAAGCCGTTCCGGCCGGGCAGGGCGGCATGGCCGCCATCCTGGGTCTGGACGATGCCGACGTACTGGCAGCCTGTGCCGAAGCGGCGCAAGGCGAAGTGGTCAGTGCGGTCAATTTCAACTCGCCGGGCCAGGTGGTCATCGCCGGTGCCAAGGCTGCCGTCGAGCGCGCCATCGAAGGCTGCAAGGCGCGTGGTGCCAAGCGTGCCATGCCGTTGCCGGTCAGCGTGCCGTCGCACTGCGAGCTGATGCGTCCGGCGGCCGAGCGTTTCGCCGAGTCGATCGCCGCGATCGACTGGCAGGTCCCGCAAATTCCTGTGGTGCAGAACGTCAGTGCTGACGTGCCTGCCGATCTGGAAACCCTCAAGCGCGATCTGCTTGAGCAGCTTTACAAGCCAGTGCGCTGGGTTGAATCGGTCCAGGTGCTGGCCGCCAGGGGCGCGACCCAACTGGTCGAATGCGGTCCAGGCAAAGTGCTGGCCGGTCTGAACAAGCGCTGCGCCGAAGGCGTGTCGACATCCAACCTCAATACCCCAGACGCTTTCGCTGCCGCCCGCGCAGCGTTGGCCTGAATCAGGAGAAGCTTGCATGAGTCTGCAAGGTAAAGTTGCACTGGTCACTGGTGCAAGTCGTGGCATCGGCCAGGCTATCGCCCTGGAACTGGGTCGTCAGGGCGCCATCGTTGTTGGTACCGCGACTTCCGCGTCGGGTGCTGAGCGCATCGCCGCGACCCTGAAGGAAAACGGTATCCAGGGCACTGGCCTGGAACTCAATGTCACCAGCGACGAGTCTGTGGCAAGTGTTCTGGCGAGCATTCAGGAGCAGTTCGGTGCGCCGGCGATTCTGGTCAATAATGCCGGTATCACCCGCGATAACCTGATGATGCGCATGAAAGACGACGAGTGGCACGACGTTGTCGATACCAATCTGAACAGTCTGTTCCGCCTGTCCAAGGGCGTTTTGCGCGGCATGACCAAAGCCCGTTGGGGCCGAATTATCAGTATTGGTTCGGTTGTGGGTGCCATGGGCAACGCAGGCCAAGTAAACTACGCTGCCGCCAAGGCCGGCCTGGAAGGTTTCAGCCGTGCACTGGCGCGTGAAGTCGGTTCGCGTTCGATTACGGTAAACTCGGTGGCCCCAGGGTTCATCGATACCGATATGACCCGTGAACTGCCCGAGGCACAGCGTGAAGCCTTGCAGACGCAGATTCCGCTGGGTCGTCTGGGACAAGCTCAAGAGATCGCGTCCGTGGTCGCTTTTCTTGCGTCGGACGGTGCGGCTTACGTTACCGGAGCTACAATCCCGGTGAACGGCGGGATGTACATGTAATTCAAATGTGACGGATTGCTTCAAAAAAATGTCATACGAGCTGTCTAAAATCCGTTATAAAGCTGCAATCTATTTATAGGCAGAGGGTCACCGGGTTCGAGGAGTGAAGCTTTCAGTTGAAAAGCTGAAAAGCCTTTCTATACACTTACCCACTGGCCAGCTGCCTGAATTTGTCCATTAGGAGTGAAAACAAGGTATGAGCACCATCGAAGAGCGCGTCAAGAAAATCGTTGCTGAGCAACTGGGCGTTAAAGAAGAAGAAGTGGTCAACACTGCTTCCTTCGTTGAAGACCTGGGTGCCGACTCCCTTGACACCGTTGAGCTGGTGATGGCTCTGGAAGAGGAATTCGAGACCGAAATCCCTGACGAAGAAGCCGAGAAGATCACTACTGTACAAGCTGCAATCGACTACGTTACTAGCCACCAGGCGTAATAGTTTGTAATCGTTGCTCGCTGTCATGGAAAAACCGCACTGCCATCACGGCGTGCGGTTTTTTCTTTAGGCCTGATGCAAAGTCGTCATTTGAAAAAGGAGAGTGCTGTGTCGCGTAGACGCGTCGTAGTCACCGGTATGGGTATGTTGTCGCCACTGGGCACGGATGTGCCGAGCAGCTGGCAGGGCATTCTGGCTGGCCGCAGTGGCATTGGTCTGATCGAACACGCCGACCTTTCTGCCTATTCCACCCGTTTTGGCGGCTCGGTAAAGGACTTCAATGTCGAGGAATACCTGTCGGTCAAGGAAGCCCGCAAGCTCGACCTGTTCATTCAATACGGTCTGGCCGCAGGTTTTCAGGCGGTACGTAATTCCGGTCTGGAAGTCACTGACGCCAACCGTGAGCGTATCGGCGTGGCCATGGGCTCGGGTATTGGCGGTCTGACCAATATCGAAGAAACCGCCCGCACCCTGCACGAGACCGGCCCACGACGGATCTCTCCGTTCTTCGTGCCAGGCTCGATCATCAATATGATTTCCGGTTTCCTGTCGATCCATCTGGGGGCACAGGGACCTAACTACGCCATCGCCACGGCCTGTACCACCGGTACCCACTGCATTGGCATGGCGGCCCGCAACATCATGTACGACGAAGCCGACGTGATGATTGCCGGCGGCGCCGAGATGGCGGCCTGCGGTCTGGGCATGGGCGGCTTTGGTGCTTCCCGCGCGCTGTCGACCCGCAACGACGAGCCGACCCGCGCCAGCCGTCCATGGGACAAGGGCCGCGATGGCTTTGTATTGTCCAATGGTGCCGGTGCGCTGGTGCTGGAAGAACTCGAGCACGCCAAGGCGCGTGGCGCGACCATCTACGCCGAGCTGATCGGCTTTGGCACCAGTGGCGATGCCTACCACATGACCTCGCCGCCAGCCGATGGCGCGGGTGCTGCGCGCTGCGTCACCAATGCGCTGCGCGATGCCAAAATCAATGGCGATCAAGTGCAGTACATCAACGCCCACGGCACTTCGACTCCCGCAGGCGACCTGGCCGAAGTCAATGCGATCAAGTCGGTGTTCGGCGATCACGCCTACAAGCTGGCCGTCAGTTCCACCAAGTCCATGACCGGTCACCTGCTGGGTGCGGCGGGCGCGGTCGAGGCGATCTTCAGCGTGCTGGCGATCAACAGCCAGGTAGCGCCGCCGACCATCAACCTCGATGAGCCGGACGAAGGTTGCGACCTCGATTTCGTGCCGCACACTGCGCGCAACATGGATATCGATGTGGTGGTGTCCAACTCCTTCGGTTTTGGCGGCACCAACGGCTCGCTGGTGTTCCGCCGGTTCGCAGGCTGATGGACAGCTGGGTCGATGGTCAGCCGGCTGACGCTTTGTCGCTGAAGGATCGCGGCCTGGCTTATGGCGATGGTCTGTTCGAGACCATCGCCGTGCGCAAAGGGCAGCCCGTGTTGCTGGACCGGCATCTGTCGCGTCTGGCTGACGGCTGTTCGCGTTTGGCAATTACTGCCGATCATGAGTTGGTCCGCAGCGAGTTGCTGGCCTACGCCGCGGCACTGGGTGACGGGGTGCTCAAGCTCATTCTCACCCGCGGCGACGGTCTGCGCGGTTACGCCCCCGATCCTTCGGCTCAGGCCCGACGCATTCTGCAAGGCAATCCACCGGCGGCTTACCCAGCCGCGCATGGCGAGCAGGGTGTACGTCTGTTTCCTTGCGCCACGCGATTGTCCAGGCAGCCATTACTCGCCGGCCTCAAGCACCTGAATCGTCTTGAACAAGTCCTCGCCCGTGCCGAATGGCAGGACACCGAGCATGCCGAAGGCTTGATGCTCGATCAGGCCGGGCGCGTGATTGAAGGCGTGTTCAGCAACTTGTTCCTGGTGCGTGATGGCGTGCTCATCACCGCTGACCTCAAGCGCTGCGGCGTGGCAGGCGTCATGCGCGAAGAAATATTGTTTCAGGCCAGGTCGCTGGGAATCCCCACGCAAATCACCGATATCCCCCTCGAACAGCTGCAATGGGCTGACGAAGTCTTTGTCTGCAACAGCGTGTATGGTATCTGGCCGGTGCGCGCCTATGCTGCTCTTCACTGGCCGGTTGGGCCGCTCACCCGTAAACTCCAAACCATTGCCCGTGTGCTACTGGATGCTTGATACGTGAGACGTAAACTCTTGCTGCTGCTGGAAACCGGAGTGGTTCTGGCGGGGCTGCTGTTGGGTGCTTCAGCCTGGAAAATTCATTCGGCGCTGGTACAGCCGCTGAACATTGCCCAGGAACAATTGCTGGATGTGCCCAAGGGCACGACGCCGACCCGCACCTTCTACCGACTCGAAGCCAATGGCGTCATCAAGGACGCGTTCTGGCTGCGGGTCTATTGGCGCTTTAATCTCGCCAAACAACCCCTGCACAGCGGCGAATATCGCCTGCAACCGGGCATGACCGTCGAAGGCCTGATCGACCTGTGGAAACGCGGGGAAATGGTTCAGTACAGCCTGACCCTGGTCGAAGGCTGGAATTTCCGTCAGGTCCGCGCAGCGCTGGCCAAGGAAGAAAAGCTCGATCATAGCCTCAATGGTTTGAACGATAGCCAGGTCATGGACAAGCTCGGCCACACTGGGATTTTTCCGGAAGGGCGCTTCTTCCCTGACACCTATCGTTACGTGCGCGGCATGTCCGATATCGAGCTGCTGAAAACCGCTTACGACCGCCTCGACGAAGTGCTCGCCAAGGAGTGGGAACAGCGCTCTTCCGATGTGCCGTACACCGAGCCCTACCAGGCGCTGATCATGGCTTCGCTGGTGGAAAAGGAAACCGGCGTACCGCAGGAGCGCGGGCAGATTGCTGGTGTGTTTGTACGGCGCATGGCGATGGGCATGCTGCTGCAGACCGACCCAACGGTGATCTACGGCCTCGGCGACCGCTATAGCGGCAAGCTGACCCGGGCTCATCTCAAGGAAGCGACGCCCTATAACACCTACATGAATGCGGGCCTGCCACCGACGCCGATTTCGATGGTCGGTCGCGAAGCCATCCATGCGGCACTCAATCCGGTGGAGGGCAACAGTCTTTACTTCGTGGCGCGCGGTGATGGCACTCACGTGTTCTCCGACGACCTGGATGCACACAACAATGCTGTGAAGGAGTTCCAGCTCAAGCGTCGCGCCGATTATCGCTCCAGTCCGGCGCCCGCTACTGCGCCCGAGATGCCGCCAACCCAGGCTGAGCAAAACGGTACGCAGGAGGCCAAGGCTTCGCAGGAGCTGGCGCCGATCCCGGCCGCTTCACCGAACACGGCTCCCGAGGCGCTGCCGCAGGTGCCGCCGCAAGGTCCTGCGCCGGCCCCTGAAACGTCGGCCTCTGATGCCAACGCACCGAAAAGCCCGCAATGACTCTGACTAAGGACTGCCTGTGACTGGCTTGTTTATTACTCTGGAAGGCCCGGAAGGCGCCGGCAAGAGCACCAACCGCGAATACCTGGCCGAGCGCTTGCGCGCCGCCGGCATCGAGGTGGTGCTGACCCGCGAGCCGGGTGGCACGCCGTTGGCCGAGCGCATCCGTGAAGTGTTGTTGGCCCCGGTCGAAGA
Source organism: Pseudomonas sp. P4_B4 (assembly GCF_056402255.1). NCBI lineage: Bacteria > Pseudomonadati > Pseudomonadota > Gammaproteobacteria > Pseudomonadales > Pseudomonadaceae > Pseudomonas > Pseudomonas sp. P4_B4. The sequence goes on along the minus strand of NZ_JBFUHS010000023.1, from coordinate 18,319 downwards.
AGTCATGAACCCGGATGCCGAGTTGCTGCTGGTGTTCGCGGCGCGTGCCCAGCACCTGGCCGAAGTGATTCGTCCGGCGCTGGCCCGCGGTGCCGTGGTCTTGTGTGATCGTTTTACCGATTCGACGTACGCCTATCAGGGCGGCGGTCGCGGCTTGTCGCTGGAGCGCATCGCGACCCTGGAAACCTTCGTCCAGGGCGATCTGCGTCCAGACCTGACGCTGATTTTCGATCTGCCTGTCGAGGTCGGCCTGGCCCGCGCCAGCGCTCGTGGTCGTCTGGATCGCTTCGAGCTCGAAGGCCGGACCTTTTTCGATGCCGTGCGCAGTGCCTTCCTCAAGCGGGCCGAGGCGGATCCGGCGCGTTATGTGCTGGTCGATGCTGCCCAACCGTTGGTAAAGGTCCAGCAATCGCTGGATGTCTTGCTGCCGCGCCTGCTGGAGTTGAGCCGTGGCTGAGGCCTACCCGTGGCAGGCAAGCCTCTGGCAGCAACTGGCCGGTCGCGCCCAACATGCGCACGCCTACCTGCTGCATGGCCCGGCCGGAATCGGCAAGCGGGCACTGGCCGAGCGCTTGATGGCCAGCTTGCTGTGCCAGCGCCCGAACGCGCTGGAGGCCTGCGGAGAATGCAAATCCTGCCTGCTGCTCAAGGCTGGCAGCCATCCGGATAACTACATCTTGGAGCCGGAGGAAGCCGACAAGGCGATCAAGGTCGATCAGGTTCGCGACCTGGTCGGTTTCGTGGTGCAGACCGCGCAGTTGGGCGGGCGCAAAGTGGTGCTGATCGAGCCGGCCGAGTCGATGAACATCAACGCCGCCAACGCCTTGCTCAAAAGCCTTGAAGAACCGTCCGGCGATACCGTTTTGTTGCTGGTCAGCCATCAGCCGAGCCGATTGTTGCCAACCATCAAGAGTCGCTGCGTGCAGCAGGCCTGTCCGCTGCCGGGTGAGGCCATGAGCTTGAAGTGGCTCGCCCAAGCATTGCCGGAGTGCTCCGAAGACGAGCGCGTCGAACTGCTGACGCTGGCTGCCGGTTCGCCGCTGGCGGCGGTCAATCTCCAGGCCCAGGGCGTGCGTGAACAGCGCGCGCAAGTGGTGGAGGGGGTGAAGAAACTCCTCAAGCAACAGCAGTCGCCGACGCAACTGGCCGAAGAATGGAAAAACATTCCGATGTTGCGCCTGTTCGATTGGTTCTGCGATTGGTCGAGCCTGATCCTGCGTTATCAGTTGACCCAGGATGAAGCCGGCCTCGGCCTGACCGACATGCGCAAGGTCGTGCAATACCTGGCGCAGAAAAGCGCCCAGGGCAAGGTCCTCGATATTCAGGACTGGATCCTCGCCCAGCGACAGAAAGTCTTGAGCAAGGCCAACCTCAATCCGGCCTTGCTGCTGGAGGCATTGCTGGTGCAATGGGTGTCGTTGCCTGCCCAACGATGACTGTCCGCGCCTAGACTCTGAGTATCAGAACATCCGACCGTCCCACTCATTTGATGCAAGTTGCGGCCCTTTATGCTCGTAGATTCCCATTGTCACCTTGATCGCCTCGACCTGACCGCCCACGACGGCTCCCTGGATGCTGCCCTTGATGCGGCCCGGCAGCGTGGGGTAGGGCACTTTCTGTGTATCGGAGTCAGCGCGGACAATGCGGCCGACGTCAAAGCCCTGGCCGAACGTTATGACGACGTCGACTGCTCGGTGGGTGTGCACCCTCTGGATGTGCAGCCGGGTGCCGCGCCGGCGCTGGACTGGCTGTTGCAGGAGCTCAATCATCCGCGGGTGGTGGCGATTGGCGAAACAGGCCTCGACTACCACTACGAACCGGAAGCGGCAGAGTTGCAGCAGGAGTCGTTCCGCCTGCACCTGCAAGCGGCGCAACAGACTGGCAAACCGGTGATCATCCACACCCGTGGTGCCCGCACCGATACTCTGGATTTGCTGCGTGAAGCGGCGCTGCCCCAGGCGGGCGTATTGCATTGCTTTACCGAAGACTGGGAGATGGCGAGGGCCGCGCTGGACATGGGCTATTACATTTCACTGTCCGGGATTGTCACTTTTCGCAATGCCGACGCGTTGCGCGATGTGGCCAGCAAGGTGCCGGCTGACCGATTGCTGGTGGAAACCGACTCGCCGTACCTGGCGCCGATTCCCTATCGAGGCAAGCCAAACCTGCCGCAGTACGTGCGCGAAGTTGCGGAATTTCTGGCAATGTTGCGTGGTGAGCCCTACGAGCGGTTTGCCGAGCAAACCACGGCGAATTTCAAGCGGCTGTTCCCGCTGGCACACGTAAAAGGTTAAATCGCAGGCAAAAAAAACCCGGGTTCTGGGGGGTGAATCCGGGTTAAGACCATTAGGAGTAAAACAATGGCACGCGGTCCGTTGGTACCAATATCGGCGTGACACTTGGGGGAGATGCCCCGCCGACAGTTCAAGTATTGATCAGGATTGCGCCTCGTCCAGTTTGGCGGCCCGGGTTTTTAAACAAATTTGGAATACGTGCGCTTCGGAAGAGTTCTCATCACCCTGTAAACGTGCGCGGAATGACCAGAAAGCGCAGATATGGTCGGATGATCCGTGCATTTTTGCGTAAGTTAGGCATAATACGCGGCTTCGAATTTTGACCCCGACAGACCTTTTCTTATGCATAAAGAACCTCGTAAGGTCCGTGAATTCCGTCGCCGCGAGCAGGAAATTCTCGATACCGCGCTCAAGCTGTTCCTCGAACAAGGTGAAGACAGTGTCACCGTCGAGATGATTGCTGATGCCGTCGGTATCGGCAAAGGCACGATCTACAAGCACTTCAAATCCAAGGCGGAAATCTATCTGCGCCTGATGCTCGACTACGAGCGCGATTTGAACGAGCTGTTGCACTCCGCCGACGTCGACAAGGACAAGGAAGCCCTGTCCCGCGCCTATTTCGAATTCCGCATGCGCGATCCTCAACGCTATCGCCTGTTCGACCGCCTTGAAGAGAAAGTGGTCAAGGGCAACCAGGTGCCGGAGATGATCGAGGAGCTGCACAAGATCCGTGCCTCGAACTTCGAACGCCTGACCCTGCTGATCAAGGGCCGGATCAGCGAAGGCAAGCTGGAGGACGTGCCACCTTACTTCCATTACTGCGCATCCTGGGCGCTGGTGCACGGTGCCGTCGCGCTGTATCACTCGCCGTTCTGGAGCAATGTGCTGGAAGATCAGGAGGGTTTCTTCCAGTTCCTCATGGACATCGGCGTGCGCATGGGCAACAAGCGCAAGCGCGACACCGACACTCCCAGCAGCTGAGCCATTCAGTTGCCTTATTGCGCCATGATTTCGCTACTTGGCGCAGTACCGCAGGAATATACTCAGGTAGAGGACTTGCTAAAACTTGATTTCTGAGTCAAGTTTTAGCGGCCCGAATATTCTTCCGCCGGAGTGACCATGATCGTTGACCGTCAAGGCAGGCGTTTTCGCAACTTGCGAATCAGTCTGACCTCAGCCTGCAATTACGCCTGTACCTACTGCGTGCCCAATGGCAAGCGGCTGGTGGCTGCGCAGGATGAGTTGTCGGCCGAAGCCATGGCGCGCGGCGTGGCTTATCTGATTGAAGCGGCGGGCATCGAGCGTCTGCGCATTACCGGCGGCGAGCCGCTGGTCAGCCCGAAACTCGAGGCGTTCATGACGGCGGTCGGGCAGATGGGCCTGGAAGACATCAGCCTGACCACCAATGGCCAGTTGCTGGCGAAGAAACTGCCGCTGCTGGTGAACGCCGGCATTCGGCGCCTCAACGTTTCCCTCGATACCCTCGACGCCAGTGCGTTCCGCGGCATTGCCCGGGGCGGCGACCTGGCCACCGTGCTCAACGGCATGAGCGAGGCCAGTGCGGCCGGCATGAAGATCAAGGTCAACATGGTGCCGCTGCGCGGGCAGAACCTTGATCAAGTGATGCCGCTGCTCGATTACTGCCTGGAACGCGGTTATGAACTGCGCTTCATCGAGCTGATGCGCATGGGCCACTTGGCCAACGATTCCAATGCCTTTCTGCAACAGTTCGTCAGCCTCCAGCAATTGCTGAGCCTGATCGGCGAGCGCTACGAATATCTGCAAGCCGACGCGCCCGTCGATGCGACAGCGGTGCGCTATGAAATTCCGGGGCATGGCCATTTCGGCGTGATCGCCAACGAGAGCGTGCCTTTCTGCCGTACCTGCTCGCGACTTCGTTTGTCTTCCACTGGCTGGCTGCATGGCTGCCTGTCGTCGAGCAATCGCCATTACATCGGCGACCTGCTGGACAAGCCGCGCCACCAGGCGCTGCCGGCCTTGCAGCGGCTGCTGGTGAAAGCCTTGGGGGACAAGCAGGAAGTGGCGTTCTCCGGTGGCGCGACCGTGATGAAAATCATCGGCGGCTGAACCGGCCTCATCGCGGGCAAGCCACGCTCCCACAGGGTTTTGCGTAAACCCTGTGGGAGCGTGGCTTGCCCGCGATTGCGTTTGATCAGGCAACGATCAACTTGAGCTGGCGCGGAAGCTGCATCCTACGGCCATTCGCCGGTTTTCCGACACCGGCCTCTGGAGGATAGGATGCGTAGCCTGGTTTTGCTGCTGGCCGTTTTGGCACTTGGTGGCTGCATGAACGTCAGCGATATGGCCGAAGGGACTCGTTACCATATGAGCGATGCGGGGTTGCTCGACCACAGTGACAACCGTCGCGTAAACAATCTGCGCATTCAACCGGACTCGTTCGTCTACATCGCCCAGGGCGCTTTCATGCCGCCAGGCAGCGACGTCTACCCGCGGCCCAACGTGATCGCCGAAGTCGCGTTCGATGGTTTCGTCGAATACTTCCCGATGGTCCGTCGTGCCCGCACGCCCGAAGGCCTCGACCAGGCCATGGGCGAAGCCCGTGCCGCCGGTGCGCACTATCTGCTCTACACCCGCTTCGCCAAGTCTGACGATCGTATCGGCAACTCGGACGAGTGGCTGGATCAGGAGGCTCTGGATCGTCTCGGCATCGACAGCGGTATGATTCAGATCATGTTGATCGAGACCAGCACCCAGTATTTGATTGATACTGCAACCATCAAGAGTCGTGGCGGTTTACTGACGTTCCACGATAAAAAACCCGAAGACCTGATGGGCCCGCCGCTGGAGCAATATGCGCGCAGCCTGTTAGGGCTCAGCGACCAGTAATCCCGAGGAGAACGCCATGAGTGGCCCGCAAAAAGCCAACGACCTGCTGGGGCAAATCCCCAAGACCAAAGGCTTGCCGCCGGTGCACCTGTGGAATCCCGATTTCTGCGGCGACATCGACATGCGCATCGCCCGGGACGGCACTTGGTATTACCTGGGCACGCCGATCGGGCGCAAGCCGATGGTCAAGCTGTTCTCCACCATCATCCGCCGTGATGGCGATGATTATTTCCTGATCACTCCGGTCGAAAAGGTTGGCATCAAGGTCGACGATGCGCCGTTCGTGGCGATTGCCGTCGATGTGGAAGGCGAGGGCGAGGCGCAGGTGTTGCGCTTTACCACCAACGTTGATGAATTCACCGAGGCCGGTGTCGGGCATCCGATGCGCGTGGTCATCGACCCGGTAACGCAAGAGCCAGCCCCTTACGTGCATGTGCGCAGCAATCTTGAAGCGTTGATCCATCGCAACGTGTTCTATCAATTGGTAGAGCTGGCAGTGAGCCGCGAGATCGACGGCCAGCGCTGGCTGGGTGTCTGGAGCGGCGGTGAGTTCTTCCCCATCGGTCTCGAACCCTGACGCATAACAACACTGTGTGCGAGCCTGCTCGCGAAAGCGCTGGGTCAGTCGACATCTGCATCGGACATGACCCCGTCTTCGCGAGCAGGCTCGCTCCCACAGTGCTTTCCGAACGTTTAAAAAATCAAATTGACATCCAATCATATGATGATTAGCGTGGGCCTCCATTGCGAACGGCTTTGAGGTGTCCATGTCCAGCAGCTTTCATGCTTCGACGGTTGACTGGCTGGGTTGCTGGCTCGCCACGGGGCAGGTCAAGCCGGGTGAGTCACTCAAGGTCGAAGCCGACCTCGGCGAACAGCTCGGCGTGAGCCGCACGGTCATCCGTGAAGCCATCAAGACCCTGGTTGCCAAAGGCATGCTCGAGGTCGGGCCGAAAGTCGGCACGCGGGTCTTGCCGGTGCGGCGCTGGAACCTCTTCGATCCACAAGTCGTCGGCTGGTTGTCGCGCAGCGGCTTGCCGGAAAACTTCGTCGACGATCTGCTCGACCTGCGCCGTACCATCGAACCGATGGCCGTGCGCTGGGCTTGCGAGCGCGCAACCGGCGAACAGGTGAACGCGATCCTGTTGGCCTGCAACGCGCTGGAACGGGCGGTGGACAGCGGCATCGATTACAACCGCGCCGACCAGATCTTCCACGAATGCATCCTCGCCGCCAGCCACAATCAATTCATCGAACAAATGGTTCCCGCCCTCGGCGCGTTGCTGGCGGTGGCTTTTGAAGTGTCCGCCGCCGACCCGGATGAACTGCGTCGCACCCTGCCGATTCACCGGGACCTGGCTGAGGCTATCGCGGCCCGTGATACCGCCCGGGGTGTCTGGGCCTGCATGACCCTGATCGATAACGCGGACCTGGCGATCAAGCGCTACTACCCGCAAGTCATGGCCGATAAAAAGGCCAGCTGACAACGAAAATCCCCACATAAAAACAAGAACAATGCAGGAGGTTTCATGGCGTGGACTGCGGTGACCGGACATCGGGCACAACTGGGCGAAGGCCCGTTCTGGGATGCGCCCACCCAAGCCCTGTACTGGGTGGATATCGCCGGTAAACAGGCGCTGCGATTGATCGGCGCCAACGTGCAGATCTGGCAGATGCCGGAGCATGTGTCAGCCTTCATCCCCTGTGAAAGCGGCGACGCGCTGGTGGCATTGAGTAGCGGTGTGTATCGCCTCGATCTCGACTCACCCGGCCTGGAACCGCGCCTGACGCTGCTCTGCGTGGCCGATCCGCAACCGGGCAATCGCCCCAACGAAGCCCGTTGCGACGCTCAAGGCCGACTCTGGCTCGGCACCATGCAAAACAATATCGGAGAACACGGCGAAGACCTGCCCATCGTCCGTCGTTCCGGTGGACTGTTCCGCATCGATCGCGCCGGGCGGGTTGCGCCTTTGCTGCGCAATCTGGGCATTCCCAACACGCTGCTGTGGAGCGATGACGCCACCACCGTGTATTTCGGCGACAGCCTCGACGGCACCTTGTATCGACATTTCATCCGTACCGACGGAGCCCTCGATACGCCGCAGGTCTGGTTTGGTCCGCACGGGCGTGGCGGCCCGGACGGTTCGGCGATGGATGCCGAAGGTTTTATCTGGAATGCCCGTTGGGACGGCAGCTGCCTGCTCAGGTTGAGCCCGGACGGCAACGTCGATCGGATCATCGAGCTACCGGTCAGTCGTCCCACCAGTTGCGTGTTCGGCGGTACAGACCTGAAAACCCTGTACATCACCAGCGCGGCAAGTCCGCTGGGCCATCCGTTGGATGGGGCTGTATTGTCGATTGCAGTGGATGTGCCTGGAAAACGTTGCACGCGTTTCGTTGGATAAATCCCAAAATATGGGATGCAAATATATATATTGAGATTTGCCGCGGGCCGGGTTTATAGTCGGCCTCACCAGTTACATGCACTCACACTCAAAAAAACAAAACAGGTGAAGTGATGCAGCGAAGTTCCCCCGTGCTCCCTTGCGGAGCCTGTGCCTCAGAACGTTTCCGAGCTGAAACGTTTTCGCATTCACCTGTTTCCTACCCAGCGCCTTTTAACCGGACATCGACAGATGCCCGGTTTTCATCGTGTCTTCGAACAGGAGTCTTGATCCATGGCTGAACCACTGTCATTGCCACCGGTGCCCGAACCGCCGAAGGGCGAACGCCTGAAAAACAAGGTCGTATTGCTGACCGGTGCCGCTCAGGGTATTGGCGAAGCGATTGTGGCGACCTTCGCGTCCCAGCAGGCCAGGCTGATCATCAGCGACATTCAGGCCGAGAAAGTCGAGAAGGTCGCGGCGCACTGGCGGGACCAGGGCGCCGATGTGGTGGCAATCAAGGCCGACGTGTCGCGTCAGCAGGATCTGCACGCCATGGCCCGGCTGGCGATCGACCTGCACGGTCGGATCGATGTGCTGGTCAACTGCGCTGGGGTCAACGTGTTCCGTGATCCGCTGGAAATGACCGAGGAAGACTGGCGTCGCTGCTTTGCCATCGACCTCGACGGCGCCTGGTACGGTTGCAAGGCGGTGCTGCCGCAGATGATCGAGCAGGGCATCGGCAGCATCATCAATATCGCGTCCACCCATTCCACCCACATCATTCCTGGCTGCTTCCCGTACCCGGTGGCCAAGCATGGCTTGCTCGGCCTGACCCGTGCGCTGGGCATCGAATATGCGCCCAAGGGTGTGCGCGTCAACGCGATTGCGCCGGGCTACATCGAAACCCAGTTGAACGTCGATTACTGGAACGGATTTGCCGACCCCCACGCCGAACGCCAGCGTGCGTTTGACCTGCACCCGCCGCGCCGTATCGGACAGCCGATCGAAGTGGCAATGACCGCCGTGTTCCTGGCCAGCGATGAGGCACCGTTCATCAATGCCTCGTGCATCACCATCGATGGTGGTCGCTCGGTGATGTACCACGACTGAGTGATCGGGCTTTCAGGCGCGTTGCTACGCCTGAAATCCAATCATCATACGATATGACTATTGGCAGTATGTTTTTACCGCCCGCTGGTTAACAAAGAACGCTTTCAAAGAACGCTCAAGAAAAATAACAAGGAGTCAGCTTATGAATCGTCGTCATGCTATCCGTTCCCTGTGCTGTGCCGCGTTGGCGGTCTCGGCGTTCAGCCTGAGTAACACGCTGCTGGCAGCCGAGGAAGTGAAGATCGGTTTTCTGGTCAAGCAGGCGGAAGAACCCTGGTTCCAGACCGAGTGGGCCTTTGCCGAAAAGGCCGGGAAAGAGAAGGGCTTCACCCTGATCAAGATTGCCGTGCCGGACGGCGAGAAAACCCTTTCGGCTATCGATAGCCTCGCCGCCAACGGCGCCAAGGGGTTCGTGATCTGCCCGCCGGACGTGTCCCTCGGCCCGGCGATCATGGCCAAGGCCAGGCTCAACGGCTTGAAAGTGATTGCCGTCGATGACCGTTTCGTCGATGCCGGCGGCAAGTTCATGGAAGACGTGCCGTACCTTGGCATGGCTGCTTTCGAAGTCGGCCAGAAACAAGGTAATGCCATGGCGACCGAAGCGAAGAAGCGCGGCTGGGACTGGAAAGACACCTATGCGGTGATCAACACCTACAACGAACTCGACACCGGCAAGAAGCGCACCGACGGTTCGGTGAAAGCGCTGGAAGATGCCGGCATGCCGAAAGACCACATCCTGTTCGCGGCCCTCAAGACCCTCGACGTGCCGGGCAGCATGGACGCCACCAACTCGGCCCTGGTGAAACTGCCGGGGGCGGCGAAGAACCTGATCATCGGCGGCATGAACGACAACACCGTCCTGGGCGGTGTGCGCGCCACCGAGAGCGCCGGTTTCGCGGCGGCCAACGTGATCGGCATCGGCATCAACGGTACCGACGCCATCGGCGAGCTGAAAAAACCCGACAGCGGCTTCTACGGCTCGATGCTGCCGAGCCCGCACATCGAGGGCTACAACACCGCGAGCATGATGTACGACTGGGTCACCACCGGCAAAGAACCTGCGAAATTCACCGCCATGGACGACGTGACGCTGATCACCCGCGACAACTTCAAGCAGGAACTGGAAAAGATCGGCCTGTGGAACTGACAGCCGTTTGATTTCAGCGGCGGCCTCGGCGGCGGGGCTGCCTGATCGGTGTGAAGAGGTGGTTATGCACGCGCAAACAAACCAACACGAACACAGCCTTACCGGCAGCTTGCGCTTCAAAGGGATCGGCAAGACCTTTCCCGGGGTGAAGGCGCTGGACAACATCAGCTTCGTCGCCCATCCGGGGCAGGTTCATGCCTTGATGGGCGAGAACGGCGCCGGCAAGTCGACGCTGCTGAAAATCCTCGGCGGGGCCTACACGCCTTGCAGCGGTGCCTTGCAGATCGGCGAGCGGACGATGGACTTCAAGTCCACCGCCGACAGCATCGGCAGTGGCGTCGCGGTGATCCACCAGGAGCTGCATCTGGTGCCGGAAATGACCGTGGCCGAAAACCTGTTTCTCGGGCATCTGCCAGCCCGTTTCGGCCTGATCAATCGCAGTACCCTGCGCCAGCAGGCACTGGCCTGTCTCAAAGGCCTGGCCGATGAAATCGACCCGCAAGAGAAAGTCGGGCGCCTGTCCCTCGGCCAGCGGCAACTGGTGGAAATCGCCAAGGCGTTGTCCCGTGGCGCCCATGTGATTGCCTTCGACGAACCCACCAGCAGCCTTTCGGCACGGGAAATCGACCGCTTGATGGCGATCATCGGCCGGCTGCGGGACGAGGGCAAAGTGGTGCTCTATGTCTCCCACCGCATGGAAGAAGTGTTCCGCATCTGCAACGCGGTGACGGTGTTCAAGGACGGGCGTTACGTGCGCACCTTCGACGACATGAGCCAGCTGACCCACGATCAACTGGTCACCTGCATGGTCGGGCGCGACATCCAGGATATCTACGATTACCGCCCGCGCCAGCGCGGCGCGGTGGCACTCAAGGTCGACGGTCTGCTCGGGCTGGGGTTGCGCGAGCCGGTGAGTTTCGAGGTGCACAAAGGCGAAATCCTCGGGCTGTTCGGGCTGGTTGGTGCCGGTCGCACCGAACTGTTGCGCCTGCTCAGCGGTCTGGCGCGCCACAGTGCCGGACAGCTGAAGCTTCGAGGCCATGAACTGAAGCTGCGTTCACCCCGGGACGCGATTGCCGCCGGAATCCTGTTGTGTCCCGAGGACCGCAAGAAGGAAGGCATCCTGCCGCTGGCCAGCGTCGCTGAGAACATCAACATCAGTGCGCGCGGCGCTCACTCCACCTTCGGTTGCCTGTTGCGCGGTCTGTGGGAGAAGGACAACGCCGAGCAGCAGATCAAGGCGCTGAAAGTGAAGACGCCCAACCCGGCGCAGAAAATCATGTACCTGTCCGGTGGCAATCAGCAGAAGGCCATTCTCGGCCGCTGGCTGTCGATGCCGATGAAGGTGCTGTTGCTCGACGAACCCACCCGCGGCATCGACATCGGTGCCAAGGCCGAAATCTACCAGATCATCCATAACCTGGCCGCCGAGGGGATCGCGGTGATTGTGGTGTCCAGCGACTTGATGGAAGTCATGGGCATTTCCGACCGCATCCTGGTGCTGTGCGAAGGCGCCCTGCGTGGCGAGCTGAGCCGCGAACAGGCCAACGAATCCAACCTGCTGCAACTGGCTTTGCCGCGCCAACGCGCCGACGGCGTGGCGAACTGAGAGGTGACTATGATGACAACCCAAAACAACACCCTGCCGACCACGCGCAAACCGCTGGACCTGCGACGCTTCCTCGATGACTGGGTGATGCTGCTGGCGGCGGTCGGCATCTTTGTCGCCTGCACCTTGCTGATCGACAACTTCCTTTCACCGCTGAACATGCGTGGCCTGGGCCTGGCGATTTCCACCACCGGGATCGCTGCATGCACCATGTTGTATTGCCTGGCGTCCGGGCATTTCGACTTGTCGGTGGGCTCGGTGATTGCCTGCGCCGGGGTAGTCGCGGCGGTGGTGATGCGCGACACCAACAGCGTGTTTCTCGGTGTCTGTGCGGCGCTGGTGATGGGCCTGATCGTCGGGCTGATCAACGGGATAGTGATCGCCAAGCTGCGGGTCAACGCGCTGATCACCACGCTGGCGACCATGCAGATCGTGCGTGGCCTGGCCTACATCTTCGCCAACGGCAAAGCGGTGGGGGTGTCCCAGGAATCGTTCTTTGTGTTCGGTAACGGCCAGATGTTTGGTGTGCCGGTACCGATCCTGATCACCATCGTCTGCTTCCTGTTCTTCGGCTGGCTGCTGAACTACACCACCTACGGGCGCAACACCATGGCCATCGGCGGCAACCAGGAAGCGGCACTGCTGGCCGGCGTGAATGTCGACCGAACCAAGATCATCATCTTCGCCGTGCATGGCGTGATCGGCGCGTTGGCCGGGGTGATCCTGGCTTCGCGCATGACCTCCGGCCAACCGATGATCGGTCAGGGTTTCGAGCTGACGGTGATCTCGGCCTGCGTGCTGGGCGGGGTGTCGTTGAGTGGCGGGATCGGCATGATCCGGCATGTGATCGCCGGGGTGTTGATTCTGGCGATCATCGAGAATGCGATGAACCTGAAGAACATCGATACGTTTTATCAGTATGTGATCCGGGGTTCGATTTTGTTGTTGGCGGTGGTCATAGACCGACTGAAACAACGCTGACCACCGAAGTCTGACGGTGCAGGTGATCTCCTGTGGGAGCGGGCTTGCTCGCGAATGCGATCTGTCGGTCACATCGATGTTGGATGTGCTGATGTCTTCGCGAGCAAGTCCGCTCCCACAGGGTTCTGCATTCACACATCGAATTGTGGTCTGGCACCGATCCTGTGGGAGCGGGCTTGCCCGCGAAGAGGCCCTTAAACTCAACACATGATCCGGCACTCACTTGCCTTGCGCAGCGCCTCAATCAATTCCTGCCTGCACATTCCTGATAGCGCAAAATTCTTCGTTCCAGCTTCTGTCCTCAAATTGGCAACTATTGACTGTCATCGTCGTCATCACCCGAGCTGCCGCTAGTGGTCGAGCCGAGTCCGCCGCTGCTGGGTGTTTTGCTGCCTGGCAAATTTATACCGCCCTGACGTCCCGCGTCATTGCCTTGAACCCGCGGGTCGGTGCTGGTGGAGGGCGGCAGGTTGTGGTCGATCGTGGTGCCATCGGTATTCATGCCGGGGGCACTCTTGATGGCGGGGGCCCTGGGTTTTTCCACCGGATTGGTCGGGCCGGTGCTCGAGCCGATGGTCCCGGCGAAGGCGGCACAGGACAAAAGGGCAGTGAGAACAAGGGCGGTCAACCTGGACAGGATCATGGTGTTGTCTCCAACGAGTAGAGTCCTTACCTGATTAGTACGCCCTCGATCCGGATGGGTGCATTGTTAGCGACGAACGGCTCAGGCCTGCTCCAATGCGCTAACCGCTGTGGCGCTACGCCAGATCAATCGGCCTACGGTGATCAACCAGTTGAGCGCAGCCACCGCCAACACCGTGAGTAACAGCGTGGCCATGCCTTGCTCGACGATGATTTTCCCGGCCAGCATTGGAAAGCCAAACACGCCAATGAAATACGAGAGGCTGAACAGCAGCAAGGATTGTGCGGTGGTGCCGTTCGGCGCTTCATTGGCGGCCAGGCCGTTGATCACCGAGTAGGTCAGGCCGTAGCCGATCCCGAGCATCACCGCCGCGAGCACGTAGCTGAAGCTGCTGTCGACGACAAAACCGAACATCACGATCGATGCCAGCATCAACCCCGAAAGCACGCACGATGCACGGAATGGATCGCGCTTGACCACGAAACCGGCAACCAGCATGCGGCCGCTGATCGCCGCGCTCATGAAGCCGAGGAAGAACAGCGAATAGTCGAGTGAGTGCGCCGCCGCGTAACTGGTTTGAAAGCTCGACAGACCACCGAACACACAACCGCCGAGGCCAACCATGATGATCGGGAACACAGCCCTGGACGACAGCACCTGACCCGCTGCGCGCCAGGAAATCCGCGACACGCTGCCAGATTGCGCGGGCGCCTGTTTCAATTGTCGATCCAGGCGCCAGAACAGCAATACGCCGATCAGGCTGGCCAGCGCCGCCAGATAAAACGCCGCGGTCACCGGGTAGTCGAGCGCACTCGCCGCGCGGCCGAGCAACGGGCCGCTACCGATCCCGGTCATCATGCTGCCCGACAGCAGGGCGAAGTATTTGGCGCGCTGCGCGGGTGTCACCAGACTCGCCACGATGATCGGCCCGAGGGTGTAGAACACACCCCAGCCCAGGCCCAGCAGCAGCCCGAAGAACAACAGCAGATGACCGAAGCCAGGGGTCAGGGCGAAGCCCAGGCTGGCCGCTACCAGCAATACTCCGAACAGCGCCACCGAACGGGCGGCGCCAAGCAAGTCGGACAAATGACCGGAAACAATCACCGCCGCAAAGGTGCTGAGCATCGCCGCCGAAATCACGCTCCCTGCATCGTGTTCGTTACCGCCGCGAGAACCAATCAGCAACGACAGCAAAAACGTCGAGCCGTAGGACAGCGACAACAGGTAACTGGCGAGGCAAAACAGGCCGAACAGCTTGCTTGAAACTGGGGGTGTTGCGGTAGACATGACGCGGTTCCTTGACCGGCTAAATGAGCAGCGCAGCTATCTAACCACGCAGTGCCCAAATGTTAGGTCCGAGGTTATCGATTCCAGGGTTAGTGTTGGCCGGAGTAATGAGCGCATTTGTGGCCAGTGAGCAAGCTCTCTCGCCACACGTCACGCGCCGACTTAGTATGGCGTTTTCCACTTTTGACAAGGCACGTCCATGACGATCGAAATCCGCCCGGCGACCCCCAGTGACGCACCGCAAATCCTCGCGTTCATCACTGAACTGGCCGACTACGAACGTGCCCGCCATGAAGTCATCGCCAGCGTTGCCGATATCGAGCGCAGCCTGTTCAGCGAAGGCGCCACCGCCCATGGCCTGATCTGCCTGCGCGACGGTGCACCCATCGGTTTCGCGGTGTTCTTCTTCAGCTATTCCACCTGGCTTGGCAGCAATTGCCTGTACCTCGAAGACCTCTACATCACCCCGCAACAGCGCGGCGGTGGTGCGGGCAAGACCCTGCTGCGGCATCTGGCAAAAATCGCCTGCGCCAACGACTGCGGCCGTTTCGAGTGGAGCGTGCTGGAGTGGAATACGCCGGCCATCGATTTCTACAAATCCCTGGGGGCGCAGCCGCAGGAGGAGTGGGTGCGCTATCGGATGGATGGGGCGGTGTTGCGGGATTTCGCAGCGGGTAACTGATCGCTTCTAAAAGATCGCAGCCTTCGGGCTGCGATTTTTTGTCTTGTCTCATAATATGGGATTGATATTTATATATTGAGATTTGTCTCGTCTCAGGTTTATAGTCCCGCTCACTCACTGCCAATAACCAAAACAGGTGAAGCGATGCAGGCGCAATTGATCGCGCTCGACTGGGGGACAACCTCATTACGTGCTTACAAACTGGCTGAAGGCGGCCAAGTGCTCGAACAGCGTTCGCTGTCGTCGGGGATCATGCAGCTGCCGAAAGCGCCGCGAATCATTGGCGGCCGGGAATGCGCCGATGGTTTCGAACTGGCCTTCGATGAGGCTTGCGGCGACTGGCTCGACGCCCAGCCGGATTTGCCGGTGATTGCCTGCGGCATGGTCGGCAGCGCTCAGGGCTGGAGCGAAGCGGCCTACCGCGACACGCCGGCGAACGTCGCCACGCTCGGTACTTCCTTGCAAACCGTGCGCAGTCTGCGCGGCGTTGATGTACACATCGTGCCCGGCGTTATCGAGCGTTCGCGTCTGCCGAACGTGATGCGCGGCGAAGAAACCCAGGTGCTCGGCGTGCTGCAAAGCCTGGCGAGTGAGGCGGGCGCTGATCTGCTGATCGGCCTGCCGGGCAGCCATTCGAAATGGGTGGAAGTGGCTGACGGCTGCATCATGCATTTCGACACTTTCATGACCGGCGAAGTCTTCGCTGTGCTCAGTCAACACAGCATTCTCGGACGCACCCAGCAATGTGGCGGGTCTTTCGATGGCGATGCGTTTGATCGCGGCGTGCGGGTCGCCTTGTCGGCGGACGGTGAAATCGGTCCGCTGTCGACGATGTTCAGCGCCCGCAGTCTCGGGCTGACTGGCGAGTTGAGCTCCACCGCCCAGGCGGACTATCTGTCCGGCCTGCTGATCGGCCATGAACTGTCGGCCCTGGCCAGCGTTCAGCGGCGCCGACGCAACAGCGTGCACCTGCCGTCGATCATTCTCATCGGCAACACCCAACTCTGTGCCCGCTACAGCCGCGCGCTCGACGCCTGCGGTTTTGCCCGGGTGACCCTGGCCGAACAGGCCACCGAACGCGGATTGTGGCAACTGGCACTGGCTGCCGGCCTGGTCACGTGCACCGTATCCCGTTAAACCTGACTGGAGTCCTGACATGCTCAAACAAGCCTTGGCGCAAAACGGCCTGATCGCGATCCTGCGTGGCCTGCGCCCGCAGGAAGCGGCCGCCATCGGCGAAGTCCTGTACGCCGCCGGATTTCGCGTCATCGAAGTGCCGCTCAATTCCCCTGAACCGTACGAAAGTATCCGCATCCTGCGCAGTACCTTGCCCGCCGATTGCCTGATCGGTGCCGGCACGGTGTTGACGCCGGAGCAGGTCGAGCAAGTGAAAGCCGCGGGCGGCCAGGTGATCGTCATGCCCCATAGCGATCCGAAGGTCTTGCGCGCCGCGAAAGCGGCGGGGCTGTACCTGTCGCCGGGTGTCGCCACGCCGACCGAAGCCTTCGCGGCACTGGCTGAAGGCGCGGATGTGCTGAAGCTGTTCCCGGCCGAGCAGATGGGCCCGGCAGTCGTCAAAGCCTGGCTCGCCGTATTGCCTGCCGGAACCGTTCTGGCGCCGGTCGGCGGGATCACGCCGGACAACATGCAGTCGTTCATCGACGCCGGCGTCAAAGGTTTCGGCCTCGGCTCCGGTCTGTTCAAACCGGGCATGACGCCTGCGCAAGTGGCGGCCAATGCCAAGGCCTACGTCGCTGCCTGGAAAGCCCTTCGCTAAGACTTCTTTGAGCGCCGAGCGCGCTGCATCTAATAAGAGAGCCAAAAGATGAAAATCACCAAACTGACCACCTTCATCGTTCCGCCGCGCTGGTGCTTCCTCAAGGTCGAAACCGACGAGGGCGTCACCGGTTGGGGCGAGCCCGTGGTCGAAGGCCGCGCCCACACCGTTGCCGCTGCCGTTGAAGAATTGTCCGACTACCTGATCGGCAAAGACCCGCGCAACATCGAAGACATCTGGACCGTGCTCTATCGCGGCGGCTTCTACCGTGGCGGCGCGATCCACATGAGCGCCCTGGCCGGTATCGACCAGGCCTTGTGGGACATCAAGGGCAAGGCACTGGGCGTGTCGGTCAGCGATCTGCTGGGTGGTCAGGTGCGGGACAAGATTCGTGTGTATTCGTGGATTGGCGGCGACCGTCCGGCGGACACGGCGCGGGCGGCGAAAGAAGCGGTCAGCCGGGGTTTCACTGCGGTGAAAATGAACGGCACCGAAGAGCTGCAGTTCCTCGACACCTTTGAAAAAGTCGACCTGGCCCTGGCCAACGTCGCCGCCGTGCGGGACGCTGTCGGCCCGAACGTCGGTATCGGCGTGGACTTCCATGGCCGCGTGCACAAGCCCATGGCCAAGGTGCTGATGAAGGAACTCGACCCGTACAAACTGATGTTCATCGAAGAACCGGTGCTCAGCGAAAACTACGAAGCGCTGAAAGAACTGGCACCGCTGACCAGCACGCCGATTGCCCTGGGCGAACGGTTGTTCTCGCGCTGGGATTTCAAGCGCGTGCTCAGCGAAGGCTACGTCGACATCATCCAGCCGGATGCCTCCCACGCCGGCGGTATCACCGAAACCCGCAAGATCGCCAACATGGCCGAAGCCTACGACGTCGCGCTGGCGCTGCATTGCCCGCTGGGCCCGATTGCCCTGGCGGCGTGCCTGCAACTGGACGCGGCTTGCTACAACGCGTTCATCCAGGAACAGAGCCTGGGCATCCATTACAACGAGAGCAACGACCTGCTCGACTATGTGAAAGACCCACGGGTGTTCGACTACGACAAAGGCTTCGTGAAGATCCCGAACGGCCCGGGCCTGGGTATCGAGATCAACGAGGAATACGTGATCGAACGCGCCGCCATCGGCCACCGCTGGCGCAACCCGATCTGGCGCCATGCCGATGGCAGTTTTGCCGAGTGGTGAGTGCCTGACACACCACTGAGCCCCTGTGTGCGAGCCTGCTCGCGATAGCGATCAATCAACCAGCATCGAGGTCGACTGAAACACCGCCATCGCGAGCAGGCTCGCTTGTATGCTAGGACTTGAAGGGAGGAGGAGGGACAAGGCTCGATTCTGACTGTTAGCGCAGTACAGATCCGTGGGAGATTTCGCCCCTCCTCCTTTCACCCAAGCGCCGATAAAGAATGCATCTGGCTAGACCGACGATAGGAACAAGCCTGCGCCTCTGGGTGAGCCCTTCAAGTGCTCAAAACCATATCTCGGGGGATGTTCAATGGCAATGCCGGTTTCTGCTATCAAG
>NZ_JBFUHS010000022.1:0-89253 GCF_056402255.1 Pseudomonas sp. P4_B4 | reverse complement strand
GAGTAAAGAAGTCGCCCAGAAAGTGGCATGTAACACCCGTCGTTGGTGGGACAACAGTCGATGGGCCTTGAATTGGGTGCTTAATCTCGCGTGGTTTGATCGCTTGGGACTTCCACGTCTCTCCTGACCTCAATCCCTCGAACCGCCCGGTGCGGACCCGCATGCCGGGTGGTGTGGCAGGGGTACGGTCTATGAAGGCCGTCCCCTATGCCGATTGCGCGCTTCCAGTGAAACCGAGTCGCGCCATTCGCGAGCAAGCCCGCTCCCACATTAGTGGAACGCATTTCAAATGTGGGAGCGGGCTTGCTCGCGAAGGCGGTGTTTCTAATGGTGCAAGACTTGAATTGCGAATCCCTGTTCAGGTGCAAAAATGCTCAAAAAATCAGTTTAATTTATATCCTGTGCACCATTTAATTTCATAAGTGCGACATTTTGCGCTGTTCTTGTGCGCGAATCGTTTGTTACAGTCCGGCTCAATCTCCTCCAACGACAATAAATTTGCCGAGACTTTTCCATGATCGAATCCGTCGAGACCTTCCTTGCGCGCCTGAAAAAACGCGATCCGGACCAACCCGAATTCCACCAGGCTGTAGAAGAAGTCCTGCGCACTCTGTGGCCGTTTCTTGAGGCCAATCCGCATTACCTGACCTCCGGCATCCTGGAGCGCATCTGCGAGCCGGAGCGGGCGGTGGTATTTCGAGTGTCGTGGGTCGACGATCAGGGCCAGGTCCAGGTCAATCGCGGATTCCGCATCCAGATGAACAGCGCGATCGGCCCGTACAAGGGGGGCCTGCGTTTCCACCCGTCGGTGAACATGGGCGTGCTGAAATTCCTCGCCTTCGAACAGACCTTCAAAAACTCCCTGACTTCATTGCCCATGGGCGGCGGCAAGGGCGGTTCGGACTTCGACCCCAAAGGCAAAAGCGATGCCGAAGTCATGCGCTTCTGCCAGGCCTTCATGAGCGAGTTGTACCGCCACATCGGTGCCGACGTCGACGTACCGGCCGGGGACATCGGTGTCGGCGCGCGGGAAATCGGTTTCCTGTTCGGCCAGTACAAGCGCCTGAGCAACCAGTTCACCAGCGTGATGACCGGCAAAGGCCCAAGCTACGGCGGCAGCCTGATTCGCCCGGAAGCCACCGGTTTCGGTTGCGTGTACTTCGCCGAAGAAATGCTCAAGCGCCGCGGTTTGGCCGTCGAGGGCAAGCGAGTGGCAATCTCCGGTTCTGGCAACGTCGCGCAATACGCCGCACGCAAGGTCATGGACCTGGGCGGCAAGGTGATTTCGCTGTCCGACTCCGAAGGCACGTTGTATTGCGAAAGCGGCTTGACCGAGGAGCAATGGCTGGCGGTGCTGGAGCTGAAAAACGTACAGCGCGGGCGTATCCGTGAACTGGCCGGCCGTTTTGGCCTGGAGTTCCGCGCCGGCCAACTGCCATGGAGCCTGAGCTGCGATATCGCGCTGCCATGCGCGACGCAAAACGAACTGGACGCCGAAGCCGCTCGCACCTTGCTGCGCAACGGCTGCATCTGTGTGGCCGAAGGCGCGAACATGCCGACCACCCTTGAGGCGGTGGACCTGTTCATCGAGGCCGACATTCTGTTCGCACCGGGCAAGGCGTCCAATGCCGGCGGCGTGGCGGTGAGCGGGCTGGAAATGTCGCAGAACGCCATGCGCCTGGCGTGGACCGGTGGCGAAGTGGACAGCAAGCTGCACGCGATCATGCAGTCGATTCACCACGCTTGCGTGCATTACGGCGAAGAGAATGGCCGGGTCAACTACGTCAAGGGTGCGAACATCGCCGGCTTCGTCAAAGTCGCCGATGCCATGCTGGCCCAGGGCGTCGTCTAAGTCGGTTCGATACGGATCACTTCTATCAATTGATCCCCGACGGGGCGCTGCCACAGCACTTCATCGTTGAGTCGTGCACCGAGCAGTGCCCGACCCAGCGGCGAACTCCAGTTGATCAGGCCGTGGGCGGCATCGGCCTGATCTTCGCCCACCAGTTGTACCCGGCGTTCGGTGGCATGTTCGTCGGCGTAAGTCACCCAACTGCCGATTTGAACTTTCTCGGTCGAGGTCGCAGCGAGTACGACCTGAGCGCTGCCCAGGCGTTGCTTGAAGTAACGCAAATCACGTTCGAGATCGGCCAGGCGCTGCTTGTCGGCCTGTTCGCCCCTGGCCGATTGTTCGGCGTGCAGGGTTTGCAGTTCGGCGACTTTTCCCTGCAACAGGTCCAGGCCTTGCGGCGTGACGTAATTGGGCTGCGCGCTGACCTGCCGTTCGACAGGCTGATCGGCTTGCGCGGCGGCGTTATCTTCATTGACGAAGGCACGGCTCATGGAATTCTCCCGGTATAGGGTTTTGGCCATGGTCTCAGGCATTTGGTTTCACTGGATGTCTGAAAGCGACTTATGGCGAGTGATAGGCCCGTGCGGCGTCCTGATCCTTCTGCTGCTGCCAGGCTTTACACCCAGCCATCCCGCATACCACCACATCTCACTCTCCCAAGCCGATACGCGGCCCATAGAGAAAGTCTAGAAGTGGATTCGTCGGGTGGTTGTGAAAGGTGTGTAAGCATTTCGTCGAACACCAAACAGCCCTTGTGGGAGCGGGCTTGCTCGCGAATGCGATATGCCACTCAACATTGATGTTGGCTGACACGCCCCTTTCGCGAGCAAGCCCGCTCCCACAGGGAGTTGCGCTGCATTCGGGTCAGTAGTGATACCACTTCAGCTCAAGCATCACTTCGTTCTCGGCCGTCGCCAAATGGCTGAACTCGCGCTGGGCGCTCAAGCGCAGTCCGAGATTGCGGGATATTTCCCACTGCTGATTCAGGCTCAGGCTACGACGCACTTCACCATTGGTGAAGAAATCGCCCTTGGCTTCCAGGCTCAAATTGCCCAGCGGGTTTTTCCACAGCACACCACTGTTGAAACCGGCGGCCGGGGCGATGAATGCGGCGAAATCGTTGTTGTGCTCAATACGCACGGTGCCCAGGGCAAAGCCGAGCGTGTCGTCGCCCAGTTGCCAGGTGCCACCGCCGCCGCCGTTGACGTGGATGACCAGGGTTTGGTCATCATGCTTGCCCGGCACTCGCTCCAGACCACCGGTGACTTGCCATGACAGCGGTTGCAGCAGCTCGTTGCGCGGGGTCAGGGAGCGAATGGTTGCCAGGTCCAGTTGCTGCACTTGCCAGTCATTGCCTTCGTACTGGCGCAGTTTCAATTGCAGGATTTCGATCTGCGCGCCAAGGGGAAAGCTTTCGTTGTTGTCATTGAGGTCGTGATAAGCCATGCGCAAGCCGTACTCGCCAAAGGCCTTATCTCCACGGGTGCCGAGGCCGAGCTGCCAGGTGCGGGACTCGTGACCGTCTTCAGGCAGGCCCGGTTGTGGGATATCCAGCTCCGGCGCCGGATTCTGGTTGATTGCCCGCAGCAGTTCGAAGCTGCGCTGGGCGCGTGCCGGGTCGCGTTCCTGACCGTTGGCGCGGTAACGCTCCAGGCGATAGGCCGCATCGATGATCAGCGCCTGGCGGTCGCGGGGTTGAGCCTTGAAGGCCGGGTCTTGCAATTGTTTCTGATCGGCACTGATTTTCAGCACCCATTGCTGTTCTTCAGGGTTCAACGGCTCGGCGCGACTGAGCAGTTCGCGCTCCCGGGACGGGCGATACTGGATCGATTCCACCAGCCCGGCCTCTTTCACGGCTTTGACGGTGTCGGTCGGGATGGCGGTGAGTGGGAACTGCTCGGTCAGGCGCAGGCTCGGGCGGGCCACTTGCAGCAGTTCCAGCAAACGGTATGAGCAGTTCTCGTCGAAGAAGAAATAGTCGAACTTGATCTGCTTCAGCTCCCAGACGTGCTCGACCATGCGCGCGGTTTCCTGCCGGGTCAGGTTCAGGCGGTACTCCCACAGGTCGCGGTTTTCCAGGCTACGGTATTCCGAGAGTTTTTCCTGGTAGGGCACCAGCGCGAACAGGCCGGGATAGCCGCCCATCAGGCCTTTCCAGGCATAGAGGATGCTGTTGTCCGAGCCCTCGATGTAGGCGCCGAAGTTGATCGCATAACTGAGCAGCGAAGTCTTGTCGCTCTTCACCTCGGCCTGGTCGATGCGCAGCAGGGTATGGCCAAACATCGAGGACGGGCTGTTCAGATAGGCCGCCGGGAATATCATCACCGCGCTGTCGGGCGAGACGTCCTTGAACCATTGCTTGAATTCGGCGCAGGCCGGCGTCGGCAGTCCGCTCAGGCCGAGTTGTTCTTTCAGCCAGCGGGTGCGGGCCGGGTAGACACATTGAGCGTGTGTTTCACCGGCACTGGCCGGGGCGTACAAGGCTTGCACGGTCGCCGCCAGTTCATGGTCCGGATGTTCATTGCCGTCAGCGGCGAGGAAGAATTTCCGGTCGCTGACATAACTGCGCCAGCCGCCGAACTTGGCGGTTTCGTAATGGCCCAGGGATATCCAGAAAGGGTCGTTGGCCAGTTGCTGCAAATGTTGTGGGTCTATCTGAGGCGCGGCGGACAGCGGGGCGCAGGCACACAGCGCCAGCCAGGCAAGGCGATTGAGCATAAGTGACAACTTAAAAACTTGAGAAAAAGACCCAAAAGAGGCAGGTCCAAAAAACAAAACCCGCTTCCCGAAAGAAGCGGGGCGGGTCGAGCTTAAGCTTGAGTCGCGTACTTGGCCAGACGAGGGTCGGCTTTGAGCACGGCCAGGGTATTGGTATGCACGTCTTCGGCAGTCACGTCAGCCTTGCTGAAGATCTGCTGGAAGTGCTCGTGAGTGACGGCGGCAAAGTGCGCACGGTCTTCCGGCGCCACGCCCAGTACCACGGCATAGGTGGTCAGCGCTTCGCCCTGACCCTTGGCCATGTCTTCGGACAGCTCGTTCATCATGCCATTCATGGCAAACCAGGATTTGCCGCCATAGGTCAGCGACGCATTGGTCGCACAACCGTTGGTGCCGGAGGTCATGCCGAAGGTTGCGTTGCCTGAGGTGCCGTTGGTGGTGGATGCCATGAAGTGAGCCGGAGTACCACGCTGGCCTTCGAACAGCATGTTGCCCCAGCCGCAATCCGGGCCGCCTGGCGCCTGAGCCATGGCGTTGATGGATACAGCAGTGAAGAGAGTACCGAGAAGAATCCGTTTCATAGCTTTGTTCTCTTTATGTGCCTACCAATAGACAAGGAGTCTGGCCCGTCTGGTGCCAGTGGGCCGGTCATTAGTCCAGCCGCGCAGTCTGGAGTTTAGGCACGATCACGGGGCTCCGTGATTTTTTGCAAAACATTCATGGGAAACCGTGGCGCAAGCCCGGCCCGCCTGGGGTTGGCGGATTGACTATGCTCAGGCCTGCGGCGCTCCTTGCCAGTCGGGCATGGGCGGCGCCAGAATGCTGCCATCTGCCCCGCCTGATTGTTAAGGAAGCCCGATGCCTGATCCTGTTGCTGCCAGCTTGCGTCTAGCGCCCGAAGCGCTGACCCGTCCGTTTTCCGCTGAACAGTTCAGCTTCTCTACCACCAATGATCTGGAGCCCTTTCGCGGTGTGCTTGGCCAGGAACGTGCGGTCGAAGCCTTGCAGTTCGGTGTGGCCATGCCACGCCCCGGTTACAACGTATTCGTCATGGGCGAGCCCGGCACTGGCCGGTTCTCGTTCGTCAAACGCTACCTCAAGGCCGAAGGCAAGCGCCTGCAGACCCCGGCGGACTGGGTCTACGTCAACAATTTCGATGAGCCGCGCGAGCCGCGCGCACTGGAACTGCCGTCGGGCACTGCCGGTAACTTCATTGGAGATATCAACGGTCTGATCGACAACCTGCTGGCGACCTTTCCGGCAGTCTTCGAGCATCCGTCCTACCAGCAGAAGAAAAGCGCCATCGACCGCGCCTTCAACCAGCGCTACGACAAGGCCCTGGACGTCATCGAGCGTCTGGCACTGGAAAAGGACGTCGCGCTGTACCGCGACGCCAGCAATATCGCCTTCACCCCAATGGGCGACGGCAAGGCGTTGGACGAAGCTGAATTCGCGCAACTGCCGGAAGCCGAGCGCGAGCGCTTTCACGAGGATATTTCCGTGCTGGAGGAGCGCCTGAACGAAGAGCTCGCCAGCCTGCCGCAATGGAAGCGTGAGTCGAGCAACCAACTGCGTCATCTGAACGAGGAAACCATCACCCTGGCCTTGCAG
The DNA here is from genome assembly GCF_056402255.1 of Pseudomonas sp. P4_B4. NCBI lineage: Bacteria > Pseudomonadati > Pseudomonadota > Gammaproteobacteria > Pseudomonadales > Pseudomonadaceae > Pseudomonas > Pseudomonas sp. P4_B4. The sequence goes on along the minus strand of NZ_JBFUHS010000022.1, from coordinate 83,072 downwards.
CCATTGTTGTCGCCATTGTCGGAGAAGTACGCCGAGAACGCGGCGGTATGCGGTTATCTGCAAGCCATGCAGGTGTACTTGCTCAAGACCGTGGTCGAGCAACTGGTGGACGACAGCAAGACCGACGCTGTCGCCCGCAAGTTGCTGGAAGAGCAATACGCGCCGAGCCTGGTGGTCGGTCATTCGGCCAGCGGCGGTGCGCCGGTGGTGTTCGAGCCGCACCCGACCTACGAAAACCTTTTCGGTCGTATCGAATACAGCACCGATCAGGGCGCGCTGTACACCACCTACCGCCAACTGCGGCCGGGTGCCTTGCACCGGGCCAATGGCGGTTTCCTGATCCTTGAAGCGGACAAAATGCTCAGCGAGCCGTTCGTGTGGGACGCGCTGAAACGCGCCCTGCAATCGCGCAAGCTGAAAATGGAATCGCCGCTGGGTGAACTGGGCCGTCTGGCCACCGTGACCCTGACACCGCAACACATTCCGTTGCAGGTCAAAGTCGTCATCATCGGTGCGCGTCAGCTGTATTACACGCTGCAAGACCTCGATCCGGACTTCCAGGAGATGTTCCGCGTCCTGGTGGATTTCGACGAAGACATCCCGATGGTCGACGAGAGCCTGGAGCAGTTCGCCCAGTTGCTCAAAACCCGTACTTCCGAAGAAGGCATGGCACCGCTGACCGCCGATGCGGTGGCACGCCTGGCGACCTACAGTGCGCGTCTGGCCGAGCACCAGGGGCGCTTGTCGGCGCGTATCGGGGACTTGTTCCAGTTGGTCAGCGAGGCGGATTTCATTCGTCACTTGGCAGGCGATGAAATGACCGACGCGGGGCATATCGAGCGTGCGCTCAAGGCCAAGGCCACGCGGACCGGGCGGGTTTCGGCGCGGATTCTCGATGACATGCTGGCCGGGATCATCCTGATCGACACCGCGGGCGCGGCGGTCGGCAAGTGCAACGGCTTGACGGTGCTGGAAGTCGGTGACTCGGCCTTTGGTATACCGGCGCGGATTTCCGCCACGGTGTACCCGGGCGGCAGCGGCATTGTCGACATCGAGCGCGAGGTCAACCTCGGCCAGCCAATCCACTCCAAAGGCGTGATGATCCTTACCGGTTATCTGGGCAGCCGTTACGCCCAGGAGTTTCCGCTGGCGATTTCCGCGAGCATCGCCCTGGAGCAATCCTATGGTTATGTCGATGGCGACAGTGCTTCCCTGGGCGAAGCCTGCACCCTGATCTCGGCCTTGTCGAAAACCCCGCTCAAGCAGTGCTTTGCCATCACCGGTTCGATCAACCAGTTCGGCGAAGTGCAGGCGGTCGGCGGAGTCAACGAAAAGATCGAGGGCTTCTTCCGTCTGTGCGAAGCCCGCGGGTTGACCGGCGAGCAGGGGGCAATCATTCCTCACGCCAACGTCGCTACGCTGATGCTCGACGAGAAGGTGCTGACGGCTGTGCGTGCGGGGCAGTTCCATGTCTACGCGGTCCGTCAGGCCGACGAAGCCTTGAGTTTGCTGGTCGGCGAGCCGGCCGGCGAGCCGAACGAGAATGGCGAATTCCCTGAAGGCAGCGTGAACGCACGGGTCGTGGAGCGCTTGCGGGTTATCGCGGAAATGATCAGTGAAGATGATCTGAAGGAAGCCGAGAAAGAGTTGGCGCAAGAGGCGTTGGCGGAAACAAAACCGGCCTGATGCAGTAACCCATGTGGGAGCGGCGGTGCGGCGATCCGACTTGCTCGCGAAAGCGGCGTATCAGCCAACATAAATGTTGAATGAAAAGACGCATTCGCGAGCAAGTCGGATCGCCGCACCGCCGCTCCCACATTTGTTTGTGTGAACACTGGAAAAGCGTCATCGAAATGACGTCAATATTCATACTGTGACCATTCGGCGCCTTTCGGTCTCGCCCGGCCTGCAAGGCAGACTTTTCTTCTATTCTCAGCTCAGGGATATCGATAGTAATCACAGGATCGAAACAGCCTTCCCATGGGGGCTGAATACCGGATCTACCGAGGGTCGCCGCCATGTCGCGCAACCTCTGCCTCACCCGTCAATGCCTGGGCCTTGTGACCCGTATCGAGTGTTCCATCCGTCCATTGGCGGGAGATACGGGCATGTGGACTCTGCTGTTCGCCGCCGGAATGGCCGGTGAACAACCTTCGGCCATCAAGGCCCAAGGCCCGTTTCACGGTCCATTCGTCGCTGAATCAATCCTCGACACCATCGTTGAAAGCCTGACCTTGCACGGCTACGAGTTGGCCGACGATCCGCAAATCTGGTGCCTGCACCTGCAAGCCCAACTGCGGGAAATCAACGGGGGTCGCTGCCGAAACATGGGCAGCTTCGAGTTTCACCCCGAGCACTGAGTCGCACTATTGATCAAGGCGCGTCATGTCGGCCTTGTCGAGTTTGACCTCGAAACCATATTGCACGGTGTCGAGGTCAGTGCGCTGATAGGTTTCCAGGTGCGTAGGCTGCCCGTAGAAGTAATGCACGGCAAACTGCGCCGGACCTTGTGCGCTCGCGTCATGGCTGACCGATAGAATCTCCTTCAAGTAATTACCGCTGTCGTCCTTGGCGAAAAAGCGCCAGTCCTGGGCGGGAAACGCCTTCAGGTCCACCACCAGTGCATTGTTTTTGAGCTCAAGGCCTTTGGGCAGTTGGCGGGCATCGACGGTTTTTTGCTCGACCGTGGCCAGGAACAGCGGCATCGAGCCCACCGCATAGGCCGGCGTTTGCGGAAACAGATTCAGATCGTAAGTGATGGTGCCGCGCAGGGGGTCGATCTGGTATGCCTCGGGCGGCAACTCGATCGGCTCGTCGCGTTTGCCACTCGCGTCTTCGGTAAAGAAACTCACCGGACTTTGACCAGGGTTGAACGACGTGCCGAGCAGTTCATCGTTGAAGCTGCGCAGATGAGTGAATTCGATTCGTGCCGCGCTGGGGTCGTCGACCGACTGACTGATGTTGACGTTCTTTTTCAGTTGGTCCTCGCTCAGCGTTGCTCCTTTCAGCCAGCCCGCCGCCTGGTCGTCATAGACCACCACGGGCAGGTTCAAGGGCTGGATGGACTTGTCCGTGGTATTGGCATCGAAACGCCGGATCGGCAGGTCGAGGTCCTTGCGGGTGACCGTGACGGCGGAAAAATCCAGCATGCTGACTTCGAGGGTTTCGATCGTCCCGTTGAAGTACACCTTCGAATAATGTCGAGCCTGCTGTTTCTCAAAGTTGCGTTGTTCTTCGTCGAGCTGTTTTTCCAGGGACTCACTCCAGCTCTTTTGCTGCTGCATCTTGGCCAGCTGCTGCTGATAGAAGGCGATTTGTACCGCGGTTTCGTTGATTGAGCCGGCGCGCGAGATGAATTGCCCGGTGCTGTCCATGGCCTGGACGATCAGCGGGTTCAGCGGTGTTTCACTGACTTCTGGGGCCAGCGGCGCGCTGTTGTTGTATTCGATTTCCGCGTAGTTGTTCGTCAATGAGAGCAGGGTGACGCTCAGGTTGTCATTGGTGCGGGTCTGGCCTACGTCCTTTTTCGTCAGATCGAAGCTGTAGAGGCGGCGTGGCGCGACGACTTCGACTTTACCTTGCAGGCTCACCGGTTGCGGCTGCTGCTTTCTGTCGATGTCGAGGCCTTCGATGAAGGGATAGGCCACGGTCAGGTCATCGGGGTTGGTCAGGTTGGAACTCGATGGGCTCAACTGGATGCCAGGGTCGGTTTCCGACCATTCCGGCTGGAACGCAATCACTCGCTTGTTGCTCAGCGTGACCGACTGCCATTCCAGGCCATGGGGAAACAAAAATGCGGCAGGAACGCTGAACGTGAAGGGAAACACCGGTTGCAAGTCGGTCAGGTAGTCGGAGCTGGAGTCCTTTTGCAGCACGAACAACCCGTTGATGTAGGTGTCGACCAGGGCCTGCGGGCTCGGATAGTGCTTGAGCATGGCGAGGGTGTCTTCGCCGTATTCGGTTTCAACTGGTTTGCTGTCGAGCTTGAGTTGTGCGCGTTCAAGCAGCAGCAGTGAGCCGCCCAGCTCCGACACGGCATCCTTGAGCTTTGGATCCTGGATAGCGTCCAGCGACTTTTCGAACTGCGCGGTTTTTTCTTCGAGGCTGACCTGGCGTTTTTCATCGCTGGGTGAGCAGCCGCTTAGCAGCAGCGCCAGGCAGATACCGGCACTCGTCAAAGGCAATCGCACATCCATTTCCAGTCTTCCTGTCCGATATCACTGAGCAGTCAATGATTTGGACACTAGCAGAAAAACCTTGATACACAGGCGCAGGTGACGGATTTTCCGACGGTTTCTGGCTGCTTCTGGGTATAGACGGGCGGCTGTTATACTCGCGGCCGTTTTCAGTCCACATGTGAGATTCAATGGAACGCTTTATCGAAAATACAATGTACGCCTCGCGCTGGCTGCTGGCGCCGATCTATTTCGGCCTATCCCTCGGGCTGTTGGCGCTGGCACTGAAATTCTTCCAGGAAGTCTTCCACGTCATCCCGAACGTGTTTTCAATGGCCGAATCGGACATGATCCTGGTGCTGCTGTCGCTGATCGACATGGCGCTGGTGGGCGGTTTGCTGGTGATGGTGATGATTTCCGGCTACGAGAACTTCGTCTCGCAACTGGACATCGACGACAGCAAGGAGAAGCTCAACTGGCTGGGCACCATGGACTCTTCGTCACTGAAGATGAAAGTGGCCGCGTCGATCGTGGCGATTTCGTCGATTCACCTGCTGCGCATCTTCATGGACGCCAAGAACGTCAACCCTGAACATTTGCAGTGGTACGTGATCATCCACATGACTTTCGTGGTATCGGCATTCGCCATGGGTTACCTGGATAAAGTCACCAAGCACTGATCCATTGCTGGCCCCATGAAACACGCCGCCCGTCTGTTGCAAAACAGACGGGCGGCGTCGTTTGTGGCTTGTGCTTTGATGCGCCGAGGCCTATCCCTGTAATGAGATTGGCTCGCTACTGCGTGAGGTGCGCTCATGAACCTGCAAGAGTTGAATGCGTATGCCGTCGCCGGGAAGGTCGATGAGCTGAACCTGATCTCTATGGAGGGGGGCATCTACCTGCTGGAGGCGCGGATGCATGGCACGGCGTATCCCTTGAGCGATACGCACGGGCACATGATGAGCCTGCGTTCGGTGGAGCATGCCCGTGATGTGCTGCGCTCCTTTCCCAAGTTGCACTTCAACCTCGTGCACACAGTCGTACATGACGAAATGTGCGGGTTGGTTGCCGATGTCGAGGAAAACCTGAAGGTGCCGATCGCCTGACGCCCCTCATCAATGGCATGACATCTGTGCTAGTCTGCTGGCCCTTTTGGTTCCGGGCGCTCCGGGACGCGCTGTGTACGCATGGCAAGTTCCCGAGCCGTCCGCACAGCGGAGCAGTGTCATGTCCGAAGTAAATCTGTCCACCGACGAAACCCGCGTCAGCTACGGTATTGGCCGTCAGCTGGGCGACCAACTGCGCGACAACCCGCCACCGGGCGTAAGCCTGGACGCGATCCTGGCAGGTTTGACCGACGCATTCGCCGGCAAGCCAAGCCGTGTGGGTCAGGAAGAAATGTCCGCCAGCTTCAAAGTCATCCGCGAAATCATGCAGGCCGAAGCTGCAGCCAAGGCTGAAGCGGCTGCTGGCGAAGGCCTGGCCTTCCTGGCTGAAAACGCCAAGCGTGACGGCATCACCACTCTGGCTTCCGGCCTGCAGTTCGAAGTGCTGACCGCTGGCGAAGGCGCCAAGCCATCCCGTGAAGACTCCGTGCGTACTCACTACCACGGCACCCTGATCGACGGCACTGTGTTCGACAGCTCCTATGATCGCGGCGAGCCTGCAGAATTCCCGGTTGGCGGCGTGATCGCCGGCTGGACCGAAGCCCTGCAACTGATGAACGCCGGCAGCAAATGGCGCCTGTACGTGCCGAGCGAACTGGCTTACGGCGCTCAAGGCGTTGGCAGCATTCCGCCGCACAGCGTACTGGTGTTCGACGTCGAGTTGCTCGACGTTCTGTAAGACCTGGCCTGTCGCTATGACGGGCTAATGTGGGAGCGACGGTGCGGCGATCCGACTTGCTCGCGAAGGCGGCATAACAGTCGACAGCGATGTTGAATGTCAGTCAGTCATCGCGAGCAAGCCCGCTCCCACAGTTTTTTTACGGTGTTTCATATTTCGATCTTGTGGTGCAGTTCGCTGTGCGGGCGCAAAGCCCGGGCATAGCAGAACAGAAACAGATTACGCACCAGTTCCTTGAGCACCACTGGCTCGCTTGAACTCAAACCGCTGACGTCCAGGTCACCCTGATCCTGCAGCTCGTTCAAGGCTTCCTCTTCCAGCACGGCACAGACTTCCCCGGTTTCCCGATGCAGGATCCTGAGGTAAGGGTGTGGGCGGTCCAGCCAGGCATCGATCAAATAAGTCATGGTTCTCATCTCCATTGAAGGATTGATGAGAATAATTCTTATTCATTAAATAGCAAGGGCCTATTGGCGGTTTGCGTTTTTTCCCGGGTAAAGATTGCGTCAGGTCAAAGCGACTGGCGTTTGGCTATTGCGAGGATTTAATGGGCGAAACGGGGGAGGGTGAGGCGCCATCCCACGCCGGGCGCGGGATGGACAACAGCCGGTTCAGACTTTTCTGACGAACTCGGACTTGAGTTTCATCGGGCCGATGCCGTCGATCTTGCAATCGATGTCGTGATCGCCATCGCACAGGCGGATGTTCTTGACCTTGGTGCCGACCTTGACCACCAAAGACGTACCCTTGACCTTGAGGTCCTTGATCACGGTGATGGTGTCGCCGTCCTGCAGGACGTTGCCGACCGAATCCTTCTTCACTGCGTGATCGGACACAGCTTCGGCTTCACCGCTCGCGGACCATTCGTGGGCGCACTCAGGGCAGATCAGCTGGGCGCCGTCTTCATAGGTGTATTCGGAATTGCATTTTGGGCAGGGTGGCAACGTGCTCACTAAGGCTCCTTGGATTCAGGATCGCTAAAAAGCGCACATTGTATAGGGTTTTAGGCGGGAGAGGGTATAACGCAGGAAAACCTGAGGGAGCGAACCTGTGGCGAGGGGGGGTTGCCCCCTCGCCACAGGTTCTTTTAGTGCGTACGCGCGACCGCGAACTCACTCAGTTCAACCAGTGCATCGCGGTACTCGCTAGCAGGCAGCGTTTCGAGGCACTTGATCGCGCGGGCCACATAATCGCGGGCCAGTTGCGCGGTGTACTCCAGCGAGCCCGAGGCTTCCACGGCTTCGCGGATGCTTTCCAGGTCTTCGATTCCGCCTTTCTGGATCGCCTTGCGCACCAGGGCGGCCTGTTCCGGCGTGCCTTCGCGCATGGTGTAGATCAGCGGCAGGGTCGGCTTGCCTTCGGCCAGATCGTCACCGACGTTCTTGCCCAGGGTTTCGGCGTCGCCTTTGTAATCGAGCAGGTCGTCGACAAGCTGGAAGGCAACGCCCAGGTGATCACCGAATGTACGCAGGGCTTCGGCCTGTTCTTGCGAGGCTTCGCACAGGGCGGCGGCGCTGTGGGTCGAGGCTTCGAAGAGCATCGCGGTCTTGCCGCGGATGACTTCCATGTAGGTTTCTTCAGTGGTGCTGGCGTCACGAACCTTCGACAGCTGCAACACTTCGCCTTCAGCGATGATGCGCGTGGCCTGCGACAGGATCTTCATCACCGGCATCGAGCCCAGCTCGACCATCATTTCGAACGAGCGCGAATACAGGAAGTCACCGACCAGCACGCTTGGCGCGTTGCCCCACATGGCGTTGGCGGTCGAGCGGCCACGGCGCATGCCGGACATGTCGACCACATCGTCATGCAGCAGGGTAGCGGTGTGCAGGAACTCGATGGTCGCGGCCAGCAGGCGCAGGTCATCGCCTTCGCGACCCAGGGCCTTGCCACACAGCAGCACCAATAAAGGACGCAGGCGTTTGCCGCCGGCCGAGGTGATGTAATCGCCGATTTTCGATACAAGCGGCACGCGCGAAGTCAGCTGCTTCTTGATGATGCCGTCGACGGCGCTAAAATCGTCCGCCACCGCGCGGTAGAAAGCTTGGGGTTGCATCAGCGACAGTCGCTCCAGAAGGGTTGCGCGGCATGCTAGGACCCACGTCCGGGCCTGTCAAGGCGCGATGGACGGCCCCTTGCAAGGCGCTCGTGGCTTGCGTACAATCGCGCACCCTGAACTTCCTGGGCAGCACCTGCCTTACGCAATTGCAAGCGGGCCTCCAGCCCCATGCAGCCATGCCAGCCAATACCTCTTCTTATAAAGAGCTGGGTGAGCAGGATTATCGGAGAAATACCATGTCTTATGCAGTAATCGTTACTGGCGGCAAGCAGTACAAAGTCGCCCCAGGTGAATACCTGAAGATCGAAAAACTGGAAATCGCTACCGGCGAATCCGTTACCTTTGATCGCGTTCTGTTGGTTGCCAACGGTGACGACGTGAATATCGGCGCTCCAGTTGTTGCTGGCGCTACCGTTGTGGCTGAAGTGATCTCCCAAGGTCGTCACGATAAAGTCCGCATCATCAAGTTCCGTCGCCGTAAGCACCACATGAAGCGTATGGGCCACCGCCAGTGGTACACCGAGATCAAAATCACCGGTATTCAGGCTTAATTACAGCCTAATTCCTCACTAGGAGAATTGAACTCATGGCACACAAAAAAGCTGGTGGTAGTACCCGTAACGGTCGCGACTCAGAAGCCAAACGCCTTGGCGTGAAGATGTATGGCGGCCAGGCTATCAAAGCAGGCAACATCATCGTGCGTCAGCGCGGCACCCAATTCCACGCTGGCTACGGCGTTGGCATGGGTAAAGATCACACCCTCTTCGCTAAAGTCGAAGGCGTGATCAAGTTCGAAGTAAAAGGCGCCTTCGGTCGTCGTTACGTGAGCGTAGTCGCAGCTTAATTGCGCGATCGCTGGAAAAGCCCTGTCTCGCGACGGGGCTTTTTCGTTTGTGGGGTGAGTCTCTTGCAAAGCTGTTTGTATGGGCTGTCGGCGTACGATGTAGGTGTCGTGGTTTGGGGTCGCTGCGCTCATTTTTGCAAGAGTCTTATGTCTTGATTGTTTTTCGGCTCGTCCGTATGGCGAGAGGCGTTTGTTATGAAGTTTGTTGATGAAGTATCGATTCGAGTAAAGGCTGGTGACGGCGGCAATGGCGCCATGAGTTTCCGTCGGGAAAAATTTATCGAGAACGGTGGCCCGAACGGCGGTGATGGCGGTGACGGCGGTTCCATCTACATGATGGCCGACGAAAACCTCAATACCCTGGTGGACTACCGTTACACCCGGCACTTCGATGCCGAGCGTGGCTCCAACGGCGGCAGCACCGACTGCACCGGCAAGAAGGGTGAAGACCTGATCCTGCGCGTTCCGGTCGGCACCACGGTGATCGACTCCGCGACTCAGGAAGTCATCGGCGACCTGACCAAGGCCGGTCAGAAATTGATGGTAGTGCAGGGCGGCTGGCACGGTCTGGGCAACACCCGTTTCAAATCCAGTACCAACCGTGCGCCGCGCCAGACCACTCCGGGCAAGCCGGGTGAGCAGCGCGACCTGAAGCTGGAAATGAAAGTACTGGCTGACGTCGGTCTGCTGGGCTTGCCGAACGCCGGTAAAAGTACCTTTATCCGTTCGGTTTCGGCTGCCAAGCCGAAAGTTGCCGACTACCCGTTCACCACGCTGGTGCCGAACCTGGGTGTGGTCAGCGTCGATCGCTGGAAGAGCTTCGTCATTGCCGATATTCCGGGGCTGATCGAAGGCGCTTCCGAAGGTGCTGGTCTGGGCATTCGCTTCCTCAAGCACTTGGCGCGTACGCGTCTGCTGCTGCACCTTGTGGACATGGCGCCGCTGGATGACGCCAGCGCACCGGATGCCGCTGAAGTGATCGTCAACGAGCTGATCAAGTTCAGCCCGTCCCTGGCGGAGCGTGATCGCTGGCTGGTCCTGAACAAGTGCGACCAGATCCTTGATGAGGAGCACGATGCTCGCGTCAAGGAAGTCGTTGATCGCCTGGAATGGACTGGTCCGGTCTACGTGATCTCGGCCATCTCCAAGCTCGGTACCGAGCGTCTGTGCCACGACATCATGCGTTACATGGAAGATCGTGCTGATCGCCTGGCCAATGACCCGGCTTACAAGGAAGAGCTGGCTGATCTCGATCAGCGCATCGAAGACGAAGCTCGCGCGCAACTGCAGGCGCTGGATGACAAGCGTGCACTGCGTCGCAGCGGCGTGAAGTCGGTCCACGACATCGGCGACGATGATTGGGATGAAGAAGATGTGGATGACGAAGACGGTCCGGAAATCATTTACGTGCGTGACTGATTCGTTGCGATAAACTTAAGCGCCGCTCAATCGAGCGGCGTTTTGGTATCTGGAAATCGATTGTTGGTCACGAATAACCACGAATAACGTCACGGGCAGTGCTAGGTCGCGCTGCCCTCAAGCTAGGGTTGAAGATGATGCGGAGCAAGGTGACAGGTGCGCAGCGTTGGGTCGTGAAGATCGGCAGCGCTTTGCTGACGGCGGACGGCAAAGGCCTGGATCGCGCGGCAATGGGTGTCTGGGTTGAGCAGATGGTGGCCTTGCATGAGGCGGGTGTCGAGTTGGTGCTGGTGTCCTCCGGGGCGGTGGCGGCCGGCATGAGCCGTTTGGGCTGGACCTCGCGACCCAGTGCGATGCACGAGCTTCAAGCTGCCGCCGCAATCGGCCAGATGGGGTTGGTGCAGGCCTGGGAGTCGAGCTTTGCCGAGCATGGCCGGCATACCGCGCAGATTCTCCTGACTCACGACGACTTGTCCGATCGCAAGCGCTACCTGAACGCCCGCAGCACCTTGCGCGCACTGGTCGAGCTGAAAGTCATTCCGGTGATCAACGAGAATGACACCGTGGTCACCGACGAAATCCGTTTTGGCGACAACGACACCCTGGCAGCGCTGGTGGCGAACCTGGTCGAGGCGGATTTGCTGGTGATCCTGACGGATCGCGACGGCATGTTCGATGCCGATCCGCGCAACAATCCGGATGCCCAGCTGATTTACGAGGCGCGTGCCGATGATCCGGCGCTCGACGCGGTGGCGGGCGGCACGGGCGGTGCGCTGGGGCGTGGTGGCATGCAGACCAAATTGCGTGCTGCGCGTCTGGCGGCCCGTTCCGGTGCTCATACCATCATCGTTGGTGGGCGCATCGAGCGTGTGCTGGATCGCCTCAAGGCGGGCGAGCGCATCGGCACCTTGCTATCGCCGGAGCGCGGCATGCTGGCGGCACGCAAGCAGTGGCTGGCCGGTCATCTGCAAACCCGTGGCACTCTGGTGCTGGATGCTGGTGCGGTGATCGCGTTGTCCCAAGGCAACAAGAGCTTGCTACCGGTCGGGGTCAAATTGGTGCAGGGCAGCTTCCGTCGCGGTGAGATGGTGGTCTGCGTGGCGCCGGACGGTCGTGAGATTGCCCGTGGCCTGGCCAACTACAGTGCGCTGGAAGCGCAAAAAATCATCGGTCAGTCGTCTGAGGCGATTGTCGGTCTGTTGGGTTACATGGCGGAGCCGGAGCTGGTTCACCGCGATAACCTGATCCTGGTCTGAGGGAATACCTGAATGCGTGTGGCAAAAGGATTGTTGGGGCTATTGCTGGCGATGCCGCTGCTGGCTTCGGCCGAAGAGATTGGTCAGGTGTCGACGGTGTTCAAGTTTGTCGGGCCGAATGACCGGATCGTGGTCGAGGCCTTTGATGATCCCAAGGTCGATGGTGTGACTTGCTATCTGTCGCGCGCCAAGACCGGTGGGGTGAAGGGTGGTCTTGGTTTGGCTGAGGATCGTGCCGAAGCGTCTATCGCTTGCCGGCAGGTCGGGCCGATCAGCTTCAGGGGTGAGCTCAAGGATGGCGACGAGGTGTTCAAGGAGCGCACGTCCCTGGTGTTCAAGACCATGCAGGTGGTGCGCTTCCTCGACAAGAAGCGCAATACACTGGTGTATCTGGTGTATAGCGATCGCCTGATCGAGGGTAGCCCGCAGAATGCGGTAACGGCGATTCCGATTTTGCCGTGGGCGCACGCTCAGTAATTTCACGCAAATCAAACTGTGGGAGTGAGCCTGCTCGCGATAGCGGATATCCAGCCAGCACAAGTGCTGAATGTTAATCCGTCATCGCGAGCAGGCTCGCTCCCACATTTTTTTGCGTCGAAATCACTGAATCGCAGGCAATAAAAAACCGACCCTGAGGTCGGTTTTTTAATGAACGAGTCGCTTAGGCAGCAGCGGCAACGTTCAAGGCCTTGACGTGGCCATTCAGGCGGCTCTTATGACGAGCGGCCTTGTTCTTGTGGATGATGCCTTTATCGGCCATACGGTCGATAACTGGCACAGCCAGAACGTAAGCGGCTTGAGCTTTGGCAGCGTCTTTTGCGTCGATGGCCTTAACTACATTCTTGATGTAGGTACGAACCATGGAACGCAGGCTGGCGTTGTGGCTGCGACGCTTCTCAGCCTGTTTTGCACGTTTTTTGGCGGAAGGTGAGTTGGCCACCGTCGAGCTCCTCGAAAGACTTTTTAGGAAATAGCAAACAAAATAGGCCGCGAATCATGCCGATGAGTTGAAGTCTTGTCAAGGGCACTTGAAACGTTCCGCTAAGTGGTAGGCGTGGTGCGACGGGATATTTCTTTCCGGCGTGTGACCTGTAAACTCGCGAGCTTTGGCTCTGTGCTGTTGCGGCGCGGAGTATCGCACAAGTAGGCGCGTAGTTCGCCTGCTGTTTATCGACAGGCACAAACTCTTTCCATGAATCTGCTCAAATCGTTGGCCGCCGTCAGCTCTATCACGATGCTTTCCCGGATTTTGGGATTTGTTCGGGACACCCTCATCGCGCGGGCATTTGGCGCGGGAATGGCGACCGACGCCTTCTTTATCGCCTTCAAACTGCCCAATCTGCTGCGGCGGATATTTGCCGAAGGGGCGTTTTCCCAGGCGTTCGTGCCGATTCTTGCCGAATATAAAAGCCAGAAGGGTGAAGAGGCGACGCGTACCTTCATCGCCTACGTCTCGGGCCTGCTGACGCTGGTGCTGGCATTGGTCACGGTGTTGGGCATGATCGCCGCGCCGTGGGTCATCTGGGTGACCGCGCCGGGGTTCACTGACACGCCGGAAAAATTCGAACTGACATCCAGCCTGCTGCGGGTGACCTTTCCCTACATCCTGCTGATTTCCCTGTCGTCGTTGGCCGGTGCGATCCTCAACACCTGGAACCGCTTTTCGGTGCCAGCCTTCGTGCCGACCCTGCTGAACGTCAGCATGATCATCTTTTCGGTGTTTTTGACGCCGTACTTCGATCCGCCCGTAATGGCGCTCGGCTGGGCGGTGCTGGTCGGCGGCCTGGCGCAATTGCTCTATCAGCTGCCGCACCTGAAAAAGATCGGCATGCTGGTACTGCCGCGCCTGAACCTGCGCGACACCGGCGTCTGGCGCGTAATGAAGCAAATGCTGCCAGCCATCCTCGGTGTCTCGGTGAGCCAGATTTCGCTGATCATCAACACCATCTTCGCTTCGTTCCTGGTTGCCGGTTCCGTGTCGTGGATGTATTACGCCGACCGTTTGATGGAACTGCCGTCCGGCGTGTTGGGCGTGGCCCTGGGGACGATTCTGCTGCCGACCCTGGCCAAGACCTACGCCAACAAGGATCGTCACGAGTATTCGCGCATCCTCGACTGGGGCCTGCGCCTGTGCTTCGTATTGGTGCTGCCTTGCTCCCTGGCATTGGGGATTCTGGCTGAGCCGCTGACGGTTTCTTTGTTCCAGTACGGCCAGTTCAATGCGTTTGATGCATCGATGACCCAGCGTGCCCTGATCGCCTACTCGGTCGGGTTGCTCGGAATTATTGTGGTCAAAGTGCTGGCCCCTGGCTTTTATGCGCAACAAAACATCCGTACACCGGTAAAAATTGCGATTTTCACCCTGGTGCTCACCCAGTTGTTCAACTTGATGCTGATCGGCCCCCTCGCTCACGCGGGCCTGGCCTTGGCGATCAGTGCCGGCGCCTGTCTCAATGCCGGGTTGCTGTTCTATCAACTGCGCAAGCAGCAGATGTACCAGCCGCAGCCGGGCTGGGCGAAGTTCACTTTCAAGTTGCTGGTCGCGGTGGCAGTGATGTCCGCTGTACTGTTGGGTACGATGCACTTCATGCCGGCCTGGGATCAGGGGCATATGCTCGAACGCTTCTTGCGTCTGGGGGCGTTGGTGGCGGCGGGTGTGGTGGCTTATTTCGGCATGTTAGTGTTGATGGGCTTCCGTTTGCGCGACTTCAATCGCAAGACGCTGGGCTGAGGTTCAGGCCTCGATAAACACGGGCGAGCCGGCGGTTTTGTCGGCTCGATCACTTTGGGTTACGGTGTTGCCTGTCGTCGGCCGCCGGGTGTGGTTATAATCGACCACTTTATGAGCAAGAAGCGCGTTATGCAGCTGGTTCGAGGCCTCCACAATCTGCGCCCCCAGCATCGGGGCTGTGTCGCCACTATTGGCAACTTTGACGGTGTACACCGCGGCCACCAGGCTATCCTGGCGCGGCTGCGTGAGCGTGCGCTCGAGTTGGGCGTGCCCAGTTGCGTGGTGATTTTCGAGCCGCAGCCGCGCGAGTTCTTCGCTCCGGACACCGCGCCGGCCCGTCTGGCCCGCCTGCGGGACAAGCTGCAATTGTTGGCCGCCGAAGGCGTCGACCGTGTTCTGTGCCTGGCGTTCAACCAGCGCCTGAGCAAACTCAGCGCCAGCGAGTTCGTCGATACCATTCTGGTGGATGGCCTTGGCGTCCAGCACCTGGAGGTCGGGGACGACTTCCGTTTCGGCTGTGATCGCGCGGGAGATTTCGATTTCCTGCAACAGGCCGGCATCGTTCAGGGTTTTACCGTCGAAGCGGCGCAAACCGTCGAGCTGGATGGCATCCGGGTCAGCAGCACACAGGTCCGCAACGCCCTGGCTGCCGCGGATTTCGCCCTGGCCGAACGCCTGCTCGGGCGGCCGTACCGGATTGCCGGTCGGGTACTGCATGGCCAGAAGCTCGCCCGGCAGTTGGGGACGCGCACCGCCAACATACAACTCAAGCGTCGTCGCGTGCCGTTCACCGGAGTTTACCTGGTGGATGTCGATATCGACGGCAAGACCTGGCCCGGCGTCGCCAACATTGGCGTGCGGCCCACGGTTCAAGGTGATGGCAAAGCCCACCTGGAAGTGCATCTTTTAGATTTTGCCGGCGATCTGTATGACCGGCGTTTAACGGTGGTTTTCCACCACAAGCTGCGTGAAGAGCAGCGTTTCGCCTCTCTGGAGGCGTTGAAAACGGCGATCAACGCGGATGTCGCCGCCGCCCGTGCACTAGCCGCACCTAGCGCCCATCGCTAATGAAGAGCCTTAAATGACCGACTATAAAGCCACGCTAAACCTTCCGGACACCGCCTTCCCAATGAAGGCCGGCCTGCCTCAGCGCGAACCGCAGATTCTGCAGCGCTGGGACAGCATTGGCCTGTACGGAAAGTTGCGCGAGATTGGCAAGGATCGTCCGAAGTTCGTATTGCACGACGGCCCTCCGTACGCCAACGGCTCGATTCACATCGGTCATGCGCTGAACAAGATTCTCAAGGACATGATCATCCGCTCGAAGACCCTGTCGGGCTTCGACGCGCCTTATGTCCCGGGTTGGGACTGCCACGGCCTGCCGATCGAGCACAAAGTCGAAGTGACCCACGGCAAGAACCTGGGCGCGGACAAGACCCGCGAACTGTGCCGGGCCTACGCCACCGAGCAGATCGAAGGGCAGAAGTCCGAGTTCATTCGCCTCGGCGTGCTGGGCGACTTCGCCAATCCGTACAAAACCATGGACTTCAAGAACGAGGCCGGTGAAATCCGTGCCTTGGCCGAAATCGTCAAGGGCGGTTTCGTGTTCAAGGGCTTGAAGCCTGTTAACTGGTGCTTCGACTGTGGTTCGGCCCTGGCCGAGGCGGAAGTCGAGTACGAGAACAAGAAGTCCTCGACCATCGACGTGGCTTTCCCGATTGCCGATGAAGCCAAACTGGCTGCCGTCTTCGGTCTGCCATCGCTGGCCAAGCCTGCCTCGATCGTGATCTGGACCACTACCCCGTGGACCATCCCGGCCAACCAGGCGCTGAACGTTCACCCGGAATTCAACTACGCCCTGGTCGACGTCGGCGACAAGCTGCTGGTGTTGGCTGAAGAGCTGGTCGAGTCGTGCCTGGCACGCTACTCGCTGGAAGGTTCGGTCATTGCGACCACCACCGGTAAAGCGCTGGAACTGATCAACTTCCGTCACCCGTTCTACGACCGTCTGTCGCCGGTTTACCTGGCCGACTACGTTGAACTGGGCGCCGGCACTGGCGTGGTTCACTCCGCTCCGGCCTACGGCGTGGACGACTTCGTGACCTGCAAGAAGTACGGCATGGTCAACGACGACATCCTCAATCCGGTCCAAAGCAACGGCGTGTACGCGACCTCGCTGGAGTTCTTCGGCGGCCAGTTCATCTGGAAGGCCAACCCGGCCATCGTCGACAAGCTGAGCGAAGTCGGTGCGCTGCTGCACACCACCATCATTGAACACAGCTACATGCACTGCTGGCGCCACAAGACCCCGCTGATCTACCGCGCCACCGCGCAGTGGTTCATCGGCATGGACAAGCAGCCGGTAACCGGCGACACCCTGCGCCAGCGCTCGCTCAAAGCCATCGAAGAGACCCAGTTCGTTCCGGCCTGGGGGCAGGCGCGCCTGCACTCGATGATCGCCAATCGTCCGGACTGGTGCATTTCCCGTCAGCGCAACTGGGGCGTGCCGATCCCGTTCTTCCTGAACAAGGAAAGCGGTGAGCTGCACCCACGTACCGTCGAGCTGATGGAAATCGTTGCCAAGCGCGTTGAAGTAGAAGGCATTGAGGCCTGGTTCAAGCTGGACGCCGCCGAGCTGCTGGGCGATGAAGCGCCGCAATACGACAAGATCAGCGACACCCTGGACGTCTGGTTCGACTCGGGTACCACGCACTGGCACGTCCTGCGCGGTTCGCACCCGATGGGCCACGAAACCGGCCCGCGCGCCGACCTGTACCTGGAAGGCTCGGACCAACACCGTGGCTGGTTCCACTCGTCGCTGCTGACCGGTTGCGCCATCGACAACCACGCACCGTATCGCGAACTGCTGACTCACGGCTTCACTGTCGACGAGTCCGGCCGCAAGATGTCCAAGTCTTTGGGCAACGTGATCGCACCACAGAAAGTCAACGACACCCTGGGCGCCGACATCATGCGTCTGTGGGTTGCTTCGACCGACTATTCGGGCGAAATGGCGGTTTCCGAGCAGATCCTGCAACGCAGCGCGGACGCCTACCGGCGTATCCGTAACACCGCGCGTTTCCTGCTTTCGAACCTGACCGGCTTCAACCCGGCCACCGACCTGCTGCCGGCCGAAGAAATGCTGGCTCTGGACCGTTGGGCCGTAGACCGTACCCTGCTGCTGCAACGCGAGCTGCAAGAGCACTACGGCGAATACCGCTTCTGGAACGTGTACTCGAAGATCCACAACTTCTGCGTGCAGGAGTTGGGCGGCTTCTATCTCGACATCATCAAGGACCGTCAGTACACCACTGGCGCCGACAGCAAGGCCCGCCGTTCGTGCCAGACTGCGCTGTTCCACATCTCCGAGGCGTTGGTGCGCTGGATCGCGCCGATCCTGGCGTTCACCGCCGACGAACTGTGGCAGTACCTGCCGGGTGAGCGTAACGAGTCCGTCATGCTCAACACCTGGTACGAAGGCCTGAGCGAATTGCCGGCAGGCTTCGAGCTGGATCGCGCTTACTGGGACCGGATCATGGCGGTCAAGGTCACGGTCAACAAGGAAATGGAAATCCAGCGTGCAGCCAAGGCTGTCGGTGGCAACCTGCAAGCCGAAGTGACGCTGTTCGCCGAAGACGCGCTGACCGCCGACCTGGCCAAGCTGAGCAACGAACTGCGCTTCGTACTGATCACTTCGACCGCCAGTGTTGCACCATTGGTGCAGGCACCGGCCGATGCCGTGGTCACCGAAGTCAGCGGCCTGAAGCTGAAGATCGTCAAGTCGAGCCACGCCAAGTGCGCCCGTTGCTGGCACTGCCGTGAAGACGTCGGCGTGAACCCGGAGCATCCGGAAATCTGCGGCCGTTGCGTGGATAACATCAGCGGCGCTGGCGAGGTCCGTCACTATGCCTAATGCCGTTGGCCGTTTTGGACGGCTGAGCTGGCTCTGGTTGAGTTTGCTGGTCCTGGTCATCGACCAGGCCAGCAAGTTCTACTTCGAAGGCAAGCTCCAGATGTACCAGCAGATCGTAATCATCCCCGATTACTTCAGCTGGACCCTGGCCTACAACACTGGCGCGGCGTTCAGCTTCCTGGCTGACAGCTCCGGCTGGCAGCGCTGGCTGTTCGCGTTGATCGCTGTCGTGGTCAGTGCGGTGCTGGTGGTGTGGCTCAAGCGTCTGGGGCGCAACGAGACCTGGCTGGCGGTTGCGCTGGCACTGGTGCTCGGCGGTGCGCTGGGCAATCTGTATGACCGCATTGCCCTTGGCCATGTGATCGATTTCATTCTGGTGCATTGGCAGAACCGCTGGTATTTCCCGGCGTTCAACTTTGCCGACAGTGCAATCACTGTAGGTGCTGTCATGCTGGCACTGGATATGTTCAAAAGTAAAAAGACCGGAGAAACCGTTCATGACTGAACAGGTATTGGCTGAGCAACGCATCGGCCAGAACACGGAAGTCACCTTGCATTTCGCATTGCGTCTGGAGAACGGCGACACGGTGGACAGCACCTTCGACAAGGCCCCGGCGACCTTCAAGGTCGGTGACGGCAACCTGTTGCCAGGTTTCGAAGCGGCGCTGTTCGGTTTCAAGGCCGGTGACAAGCGTACGCTGAGCATCGAGCCGGAAAACGCTTTCGGCCAGCCGAACCCGCAAAACGTGCAGATCATCCCGCGCTCCCAGTTCCAGGACATGGAGCTGTCGCCTGGCTTGCTGGTGATCTTCAACGATGCGGCCAATACTGAATTGCCGGGCGTGGTGAAAGAGTTCGATGACGCGCAAGTGACCATCGACTTCAACCACCCGCTGGCGGGCAAGACGTTGACCTTTGACGTGGAAATCATTTCCGTCAAAGCGCTGTAACTGACCGAGCACGGTCAAAATGTGGGAGCGGGCTTGCTCGCGAAAGTGGTGTGTCAGTCAGCAAGAATGTTGGATGTGATGACGCCTTCGCGAGCAAGCCCGCTCCCACACTAGTTTTTCTCTGTTTTCGATATTTCTTGCGCGCAAGACACGAGGCACAGCATGCAAATCAAACTCGCCAACCCCCGTGGCTTCTGCGCCGGTGTGGACCGGGCGATCGAAATCGTCAATCGCGCCCTGGAAGTCTTCGGGCCGCCGATCTACGTGCGCCACGAAGTGGTCCACAACAAATTTGTCGTCGAAGACCTGCGCTCCCGTGGTGCGATTTTCGTCGAAGAGCTGGATCAGGTGCCGGACGACGTCATCGTGATCTTCAGTGCCCACGGCGTTTCCCAGGCCGTGCGCAGCGAAGCGGCTGGCCGTGGGCTGAAAGTGTTCGACGCCACGTGCCCGCTGGTGACCAAAGTCCACATTGAGGTGGCGCGCTACAGCCGTGACGGCCGAGAGTGCATTCTCATCGGCCACGCCGGTCACCCGGAAGTCGAAGGCACCATGGGCCAGTACGATGCCAGCAGTGGTGGCGCGATCTACCTGGTCGAAGACGAGAAAGATGTCGCGGCGTTGCAGGTGAACAACCCTGAAGCGCTCGCCTTCGTGACCCAGACCACATTGTCGATGGACGATACCAGCCGCGTTATCGACGCTCTGCGTTCGCGTTTTCCGGCCATTGGTGGACCGCGCAAGGACGACATTTGCTACGCCACGCAAAACCGTCAGGACGCGGTCAAGCAACTGGCCGACGAGTGCGACGTGGTGCTGGTGGTCGGCAGCCCGAACAGCTCCAACTCCAATCGCTTGCGCGAATTGGCAGAACGCATGTCCACTCCGGCCTACCTGATCGACGGTGCCGAAGACCTGCAAAAAAGCTGGTTTGACGGCGTCGAGCGTATCGGCATCACCGCTGGCGCATCCGCCCCGGAAGTCCTGGTGCGCGGTGTGATCCAGCAGTTGCAGGCCTGGGGTGCCACCGGTGCCGATGAACTGGCCGGTCGCGAGGAGAACATCACGTTCTCGATGCCTAAAGAACTGCGCGTTCGCTCGTTGCTCTGAATTTATTCCTTTCTTCGCATAACGCCTGTTCAGCCTTGTCGTTGCGCAGGCTGACGCGACCGGTCCGTGCCAACACCACTTGATGTCGGCTTATCGGTTCGCGAACTGCGCAAATGTGTAATGTCCCTCCAAACAGTGGCTCGCCCTGGCCTCTGAATCGTATTGAGCTTTCGACCGGACCGTTCCCCACAATCGACACTCGTGCGCCGCTCTGGCGTTCGGCCAGCAGTGGATTGTCGCTGTCCATATCCCCCTTGCCGCTGATATCCAGAATGATCCGCCAGCCTTGGCTCCAGTCGCCATTGATGCCGTGAATCACCACGGCCTGGTTGCGGACGATGGCTTCGGTCCGGGCGGTGCGAATACCACTGAAAAGAGCCTGTGCCGCTTGCTCTCTTCGGCTCGACTCGACCAGCGTTGCGAACGTCGGGCTGACCAGATGCAGAACAATTCCTGTAATTGCCAGTCCCATGAGCAGTTCGATCAGGCTGAAGCCTTGTTGCCGCATGACATCTCCCTCCGTGGCGTGCTGTGGCTCGCGCAATCCCTGCGCGAGAAGTGACAACGCAAACGCACCGCATCGCTCGAATGTTGTGCCGCGCAAGAGCAGGTATAGCCGAAGGAAACAGAAGGCCCCGATGGATCATCCTACAAAAGGTTTCACGCTGATCGAGTTGCTGGTCGCGCTCGCGATCCTTCTGATTCTGCTGACTATGGCCGTCCCGGCGTTTACCCGCTCGGCGCAAACAACCAGGGCTGATACCGAAATCGCGGACCTGCAGCGAGCTTTGAATTTTGCCCGGCTCGAAGCCATCGATCGGGGCAATACCACACGGGTGCGCCCGACGGCGGGTGGGGATGTCTGGAGTGGGGAACTGGCGATTTACGACGGTACTGGCGCTTTGGCCAATGTATTACGGGTTGTTCCGGCGATGAGCAGCGGCGCAACTCTGGCGCTAACCTCTGGCGTCACTGCCATCGATTTCAACAGCATGGGCGGATTGTCATCACCGTCCACAGAGGTGCTGATCAGCTATGGGCGAGGAGCACAAAGCAGGACGCTGACGGTGTGTTTGAACGGACGAATTCTATTGGGTGGAAGTTGCGGATGAGGGCACGGAGCAAACGTACGCAGGAAGGTATGACGCTGGTCGAAGTCCTGGTGGCATTAGTCATTCTGGGAGTGGGCCTGCTGGGGGCGGCGGCGTTTCAGCTCAATGCGCTGAAGTACACGGACAGCGCGCGCATGACCAGCCAGGCCAGCTTTATCGCCTACGACCTGATGGACCGCATTCGCGCCAACGCCGCTGCGGACTACACCATTGAGCCGCCGGCTTCGGGCAACCCGGACGTTACCCGGGATCAGGACCTGTTTGACTTCAACACCAACATTGTCAGTTCACTCGGTGCATCCGCGACGGGCAGTGTCAGCGTCAATCAGCAGGTGTACACCATCACGATTACCTGGGACGACTCACGGGCTGCGAAGGCTGCCGATTCGCGGCGCAGCTTCGTCCTGAGCAGTCGCGCGGCCATTGATCCGGTGGTGATCCCGTGAGTCGCCGCAGCAGAGGTTTTAGCCTGGTCGAGTTGCTGATCGCCCTGGCATTGAGCCTGATCGTGGTGCTGGGCGTGGTGCAGGTTTTCATCGCGGCCAAGAACACTTATCTCAGCCAGAACGCGGCCGCGAACATGCAGGAGGACGCACGTTTCGTGTTGAGCAAAATGATTCAGGAAGTCCGCATGGTCGGGATGTTCGGTTGTCTGGAAACGATCACCGATTCAAGTAAGAAAGGTGATTTCCATGCCAATCAGCTAACGCCGATCCGTTGGGAAAACGGCGGCCGCAAGTTGACGCTGGTTACGGCGGATGTCGGCGGCAATGGCAGCAAACCGGACTGGACCGTGCTTTCCGATTGTCGAAACAATTCGACGGCCTACAGCGACGGTCCGCCTCCAGTGGCAGGGCAACTGGTCTTTCCGATACGGCAACTGACTTACAGCTTCAGCAACAACCAACTGCTTATGAGGAGTGGGTCTGCAAAACCACAGGTATTGGTGAGCAATGTAAGCGCTTTTGACGTGAGCTTTGGCTTGGCCAGCACTGCCACTGATCTGGCTGCTTCACGCTACAGCAGCAGCCCGCCGGACCCTGCGCTGATTCGTAGCGTTCGCCTGAGCCTGACCCTCTTCGATCCGAACCACCGGGTGAGCGATCAAACCTTCAACGTGGTTGCCGCTCTGCGCAACCGCTTGCCATGAGGGAGCGCCAATGAATCGTTCTCCCATGATGTATTACACCCAACGCGGCATGGCACTGCTGGTCAGTCTGGTGTTCTTGCTCTTACTCACGCTGATTGGTCTTTCATCGATGCAGAGTGCCACCCTGCAGGAAAAAATGGCCGGTAGCGTCGCCTTGCGCAACCAGTCGTTTCAGAGTGCCGAAGCAGCATTGCGGGTGGGAGAGAGTGCAGTGCAACGGGACAGTTATGCACTACCTGTTTGCAGCGGCATCGTTCAATGTGCACCACCGTCCGAGTCTTCAACTATTATCGCTGCCGGTTTCAACGCCACTTCCGGAGTGACCTGGATTGCATCGGGCAAGGGCTTTTATGGCGTGCAAAACATCGGTGTCAGCCGAAATGCGGTGAATGTGCCAATCAATACCCCGGCAACGTTGTATCGGGTCACGGCAGTGGGCATCGCGGGTCATTCGCGCAGTGTGGTGGAGAGCATCTATGCGAAGTACTGAGCGACCTGTCAGGTTATGGTCACAACTGTTCGCTGTCGTCGTCGCGCTTGACCTGTCGATGTCGGCGCACGCTGCCACATCAGCGGATTCGCCAGCGCTGAACCGGCCAACCTGCCTGGCCAATGGCAACTGGTACGGTTTTTATCACAGCAATCAGGGGCTGAAGGCCGTCTGCCTGAAGCTGCCCGATGCGATCAGCGTTAAGATGCTCGACAGCAACACCGATGGAGTGGTCGACAACAGCGACACGCTATCCGATGGCGTGATCTTTATCGGAGAGCATTCGACCCAGGACGCCAGCGACAATGGCGGGGTCGTGAACGATTCCACAGGTGACGGTACTGCGGGGATGGAAAAATCCGGCGGCAGCCGTCGCATCATGTGGCGACAAATACAGTGAGTGAGAATTGAGGCATGCGTAGTTCCAACCGCGGGTTTACCCTGATCGAAATCATGATCGTGATTGCGATCATCGGTATTGTCATGACCATTGCTGCCCCGAGTTTCACCGAATACCTGAACAAGGGCCGTCGCGCAGAAGTAGCCGGTCTGCTCTCGGAGCAGGCGCAGCTCTTGGAGCGCTTCTACTCGCAGAAAAATGCCTACACCGATGCGACGGGCCTCAGTGCCGGCAATGATTACTACAGCATCACACCGACCCTGACCGACCAGGCCTTTCTGCTGACGGCGGTGCGCAAGGCTGACTCGAGCATGGCCACCGACAAGTGCGGTGATCTGACCATCACCAACACCGGTGTGCTCGGAATGGTCAACGCGAAATCCGGCCTGACCAGCAAAGACTGCTGGGGGCGCTGAGTTACTTTTTCCGGTGCCTTTTGCACCCTCTGTCTATTTAACGATGGGATCAGAACATGACCAGGCAACAGCAAGTGGTGATTGTCGGCGGTGGGGTGATTGGTTTGCTGACGGCCTTCAATCTCGCCTCCGAAGTGCAAAGCGTTGTGCTGCTGGATCGCTCGAACGTCGGCCAGGAATCGTCCTGGGCCGGTGGCGGCATCGTTTCGCCGCTTTACCCGTGGCGCTACAGCCCGGCGGTCACCGCGTTGGCTCACTGGTCCCAGGACTTTTATCCACAGCTGGGCGAGCGCTTGTTTGCCGCCACTGGCGTTGATCCTGAAGTGCACACCACTGGTCTTTACTGGCTGGATCTGGATGACGAGGCTGAAGCCCTGGCATGGGCCGCCCGGGAAAATCGCCCGCTTAGCGCGGTGGATATTTCGGCAGCACACGACGCCGTGCCGGTGCTGGGTAGTGGCTTTTCCCGGGCGATCTACATGGCCGACGTCGCCAACGTGCGCAATCCGCGTCTGGTGAAGTCGCTCAAGGCCGCGTTGCTGGCGCTGCCGAACGTGACGATCCATGAGCAGTGCGAAGTCAGCGGATTTGTTCGTGACGGCAACAAAGTGGTCGGCGTACAGACCTCCACTGGTACTGTCCTGGGCGATCAAGTCGTCCTGACGGCGGGGGCCTGGAGCGGTGATTTGCTCAAGAGTCTTGATCTGACGCTACCGGTCGAGCCGGTGAAAGGGCAGATGATTCTCTACAAGTGTGCGGCGGATTTCCTGCCGAGCATGGTCCTGGCCAAGGGGCGTTATGCGATTCCCCGGCGCGACGGGCACATACTGATCGGCAGTACGCTGGAGCATGAAGGCTTTGACAAGACGCCGACCGGGTCGGCACTGGAAAGCCTGAAGGCGTCCGCGGTGGAGTTGATCCCGGCGCTGGCCGATGCCGAAGTGGTGGGGCATTGGGCCGGATTGCGCCCGGGATCACCCGAGGGCATTCCTTATATCGGCCCGGTGCCGGGGTTTGACGGGCTCTGGCTCAACTGCGGGCATTACCGTAACGGGCTGGTGCTGGCGCCGGCGTCATGCCAGCTGTTTGCCGATGTGATGCTGGGGCGGGCGCCGATTATCGATCCGGCGCCTTATGCGCCTGCCGGGAGACTTTGAAGCAAGCACAAAAAATCGCAGCCTCAATCCAATCCCAACTTCTTGAGCCTGTAGCGCATCGACCTGAATGACAGGTTCAACCGCTGAGCCGCCGCCGTGCGGTTCCAGCGGGTTTCCTCCAGGGCCTGGAGCAGCAGTTGGCGTTCGACGTTTTCCAGGTAGGTTTCCAGATTGTCGATCCGGGTCAGGTCCGGCACGCCACCCTCTGCCCCACAGTTGCCTTCAGCCAGGCGCAGGTCGCCGGCTTCGATCTGATTGTTCTCACACAAGGTGTGCGCCCGTTCGAGCATGTTTTCCAGTTCCCGCACATTGCCCGGGAAGCGATAGCTTTTCAGCGCATCGAGGGCTTTGGGTTGGAGTCTCGCGGCAGGTTGACCGGTATCGGCGGCCAGGCGCTTGAGTATGTGGCTGGCTAGCGTTTCGATGTCATCACGACGCTCGCGCAAGGGCGGCACCGGGAGTTCGATCACGTTCAAACGGTAGTAAAGATCATGACGAAATCGTCCAGCGGCAACTTCGGTGCCAAGGTCCTTGTGCGTGGCGCAGAGAATGCGCACATCCACTGCCACTTCCTGCTGCCCGCCGACGCTGCGTACGGCTTTTTCCTGAATCGCGCGCAGCAGTTTGACTTGCATTGTCAGCGGCAGGTCAGCCACTTCGTCGAGGAGCAGGGTGCCGCCGTGAGCTGTCTGGAACAGGCCGGGTTTGTCTTCGATGGCGCCACTGAAACTGCCTTTGCGATGGCCGAAAAACTCGCTCTCCAACAGTTCCGAGGGAATCGCCGCGCAGTTGATCGCAATGAACGGTTGATTGGCGCGGGGGCTTTGATCATGGATCAGGCGCGCGACCAACTCCTTGCCGCTGCCGGATTCTCCGCTGATGTATACCGTTGCATGGCTGCTGGCCAGTTTCGTGATGTGTTTGCGCAGGTTGCGCATGGGCAATGAGTCGCCCAGCAAGCATCGATTGATGCCGACCCCGCGGGCAGGAACCAGCAGGGCGCTGGTGACCAGTTCACGCAAGCGCGTAAGGTCCACCGGTTTGGTCAGGAAGTCGAATGCTCCGGCCTTGAGCACATTGATCGCGGTTTCGAGACTGGCATAGGCAGTGATCATCGCTACCTGGACCTGAGGGTGGCGTTGCTGGATGTGCTGCACCAACTCCAGGCCGGTTCCATCCGGCAACTGCATGTCGGTCAGGCATAGATCGAAGGTTTCGCGTTTTAGCAGGGATTGCGCTTCGCCGACGTTGCGGGCGTTGAACGTCTCCAGTTTCATCCTTCCAAGGGTGATTTCCAGGAGTTCGCGAATGTCCGGTTCGTCATCGACGATCAAGACTTTTTGTCGTGGTCTCGTGTTCAACGTGGGGTTCGTCCGTGAGCATAGGTCATGCAAAAGCAGCCGCTTTCCTGGCGTGCTTTGAAGTCTAGGCGGGACAGAATGCTTTCGCCCGGCTGGCCGGACAGATAAAGCCCCGGGCCCTTGATATGGCGGGCTGGGGCCTTATTATCGAGTATTTCCAGTGATTTCAGATCGAGCCGTAGCGGCGGCATTTGCTCGCGGCGCAGCAGGTGCAGGACGTTTTCGATTACCCGGTTCATTCGCAGAAAGTGATCTTGAATAATCTGCGTCAGACGTCGATCGATGCCTTTCAGTTCCTTGGGGGCGCGCGATAGTTCTCAATCGGCCGCCATTTCGGGTGAGGTGTCAGCGGCCTCTGGAACCTTTGTCTTGCTCGAGATGAGCCTGGCTGCAATACCATTGCTGGTCGAGGCTTAGCGCGCGGTCACGGGGCAGGTGAACGCCGCAATGGGCGCAACGGACCATGGGCGCCGCTTCCCGTTCGGCAGGGGGCTTGGGGGTGGAGGCCTGCCCCTTGAATTTGCGCCAGAACCATACTGCAGCGGCAATCAGGGCAATCCAGAACAATAAACGAAGCATGGTGAGCTGCTTTTTGATTGATGAAGCGGCAGTTTAGCCAAGGACCAGACAGGCGCACAGTGTAATAAAGCGCTGAAAATAAAAAAGGGAGACTCGAAAGTCTCCCTTTTTGCACAACCTAAGGTGTCAGTCGAACACGCCGAAGGTCATGTAGCTGAACCACGAACGGTTGCTGTCGTTGCCTTGCGCTTCGTGATTTTCTTCTTCGACCGCGTCGCCATTGCCGTCTTTAGGCTTGAGCTCGCTCGGAATTGCGTCCTTGGCGTCCTGGAACTGCCTCTGCACGTCCTGGTTTGCGCGGGTTTCGCCCGGTGGCAGCGGCGGACGGGACTCGATCAGGCCCAGGGTCGTCTTGCTCAGCCACGAGCGGTTGTCGGCTTCGGCCACGGTCGGTACGAACTGACCGTCTACCAGCGTCGGGTGGTTCGGGTAGTTGAGCTTCAGGGTTTCCAGGCTGGTGGCAGCCAGTTCGTCCAGGTGCAGGCGCTGGTAGGCCTCGGTCATCACCGCCAGGCCATCGCCGACCGAAGGGGTTTCCTGGAAGTTTTCCACCACGTAACGACCGCGGTTCGCGGCGGCGACATAGGCCTGACGGGTCAGGTAGTAGTCGGCCACGTGAATTTCGTAGGCTGCCAGCAGGTTGCGCAGATAGATCATGCGCTGCTTGGCATCCGGTGCGTAACGGCTGTTCGGGAAGCGGCTGGTCAGCTGGGCGAACTCGTTATAGGAGTCGCGGGCGGCACCCGGATCACGCTTGGTCATGTCCAGCGGCAGGAAACGCGCCAGCAGGCCGACGTCCTGGTCGAAAGAAGTCAGGCCCTTGAGGTAGTAGGCATAATCGACGTTCGGATGCTGTGGGTGCAGGCGAATGAAGCGTTCCGCAGCGGACTTGGCCGCTTCCGGCTCGGTGTTCTTGTAGTTGGCGTAGATGAGTTCGAGTTGCGCCTGATCGGCATAGCGACCGAACGGATAACGCGATTCCAGAGCCTTCAGCTTGGCGATGGCGCTGGTGTAGCTGCTATTGTCCAGGTCGGCTTGAGCCTGTTGATACAACTCGACTTCACTGAGGTTTTCGTCTACGACTTCCTTCGATGAGCAAGCAGCGGTCAATGCGAGGATGGCGATCAGCAGCAGGTGTTTCACTTGCATGGCGGCTTGCGTCCCTATGACGGCCGCTGTCTTGGGCGTGGCCGTCCTGTTATGATGAGTGCCCCGTTGAATAGCCTCGGGGCAAAAGACGCCGTATTTAACCACAAGCGCGCAGCCGAAACCAAAGGCTGTGCCGACGCCTAGTCTGAGCATGTCCGATAAAATTGAACTTCGCGCAGAGGTGCCGTCCGAATTGGGCGGCCAACGCCTCGATCAAGTCGCCGCACAACTATTCGCTGAGCACTCGCGCTCGCGCCTTTCCGCCTGGATCAAAGACGGCCGCCTGACTGTGGATGGGGCGGTTATCCGCCCGCGAGACATCGTCCACGGCGGCGCCATCCTTGAGCTGACTGCCGAGCAGGAAGCTCAGGGCGAATGGGTCGCTCAAGACATTGCCCTGGACATCGTCTACGAAGACGACGATATCCTGGTGATCAACAAGCCTGCGGGCCTGGTGGTGCACCCGGCTGCCGGTCACGCCGACGGCACCTTGCTCAACGCCTTGCTGCACCACGTGCCGGACATCATCAATGTGCCCCGCGCCGGTATCGTGCATCGTCTGGACAAGGACACCACCGGTTTGATGGTGGTGGCCAAGACCATTCAAGCGCAGACGCAGCTGGTTACACAGTTGCAGAGCCGCAGCGTCAGCCGGATCTACGAGTGCATCGTGATCGGTGTGGTGACAGCCGGTGGCAAGATCAACGCGCCGATCGGTCGTCACGGCCAGCAACGCCAGCGCATGGCCGTGATGGAGGGTGGCAAGCAAGCCGTCAGCCATTACCGCGTGCTCGAGCGCTTCCGCTCCCACACCCACGTGCGGGTGAAGCTGGAAACCGGTCGTACGCACCAGATTCGCGTGCACATGGCGCACATCAACTACCCGTTGGTCGGAGATCCCGCCTACGGCGGTCGTTTCCGTATCCCGCCGGCAGCCAACCCAACCATGGTCGAGTCGCTGAAAAACTTCCCGCGTCAGGCGCTGCATGCGCGTTTCCTGGAACTGGATCATCCGACCACCGGTAAGCGCATGAGCTGGGAATCGCCGTTGCCGGAAGATTTCGTCTGGTTGCTGACCCTGCTCAAGCAAGACCGTGAGGCGTTCATCGGATGAGTGACTGGCTGATTCCTGACTGGCCCGCGCCGGCCGGGGTCAAAGCCTGCGTCACCACCCGTGCGGGCGGCGTCAGTCTGGCGCCGTTCGACAGCCTCAACCTCGGCGATCACGTCGACGACAGCCCTGAAGCTGTTGCCGAGAATCGCCGTCGTCTGACCGATCATTTTTCCATTCATCCGGCCTGGCTGCAGCAGGTCCACGGCATCGTCGTGGCCCATGCCGATCCTGGCAGGGTGGTCACAGCCGACGCCAGCTGGACATCGACACCCGGTATCGCCTGTGCGGCGATGACGGCCGATTGCCTGCCTGCGCTGTTTTGCGACCGTGCCGGCACCCGCGTCGCTGCGGCCCATGCCGGTTGGCGCGGGTTGGCTGCTGGCGTGCTGGAAGCCACACTCGACAGTCTGGCCGTGCCACCTGCTGAAGTATTGGTCTGGCTCGGCCCGGCCATCGGTCCGCAAGCCTTTGAAGTCGGCCCGGAAGTGCGCGAAACCTTCGTGCAGCAGTTGCCGCAAGCGGCAGAGGCCTTTGTACCGAGTCAAAACCCCGGCAAGTTCATGGCCGACATCTATAGGCTTGCGCGCTTGCGTCTGGCAACTCGCGGCGTCACCGCGGTCTACGGTGGCGGTTTCTGCACCGTGACTGATCCTCGCTTCTTTTCCTATCGCCGTGCCCCTCGCACTGGCCGATTTGCCTCCCTTATCTGGCTCGAACGCTAGACTTGCCTGACCTGCATCAACGTCCCGACGCTTGAAACTCCCAGAATCGACCACATCTATTGTGGTATCTGGCAGGTTTCTTCATTCAGGATGTTTTATAGGTCCGGCCTGCTCAAAAGGAAGGTGACCCATGCGTATAGACCGTTTAACCAGCAAATTGCAGTTAGCGTTGTCCGATGCCCAATCCCTGGCTGTCGGCCACGATCATCCGGCCATTGAGCCGGCGCACTTGATGCAAGCCTTGCTCGAGCAGCAGGGCGGCTCGATCAAGCCCCTGCTGATGCAGGTGGGCTTCGACGTCAACAGCCTGCGTAAAGAGCTGACCAAAGAGCTCGACCAGCTACCGAAAATCCAGAACCCGACCGGTGACGTGAACATGTCGCAGGATCTGGCGCGCCTGCTCAACCAGGCCGACCGTCTGGCCCAGCAGAAGGGCGACCAGTTCATCTCCAGCGAACTGGTGCTGCTCGCCGCCATGGACGAGAACAGTAAGCTCGGCAAGCTGTTGCTCGGCCAGGGCGTGAGCAAGAAAGCCCTGGAAAATGCGATCAACAACCTGCGCGGTGGCGAGGCCGTCAACGACCCTAACCACGAAGAAGCGCGACAGGCGCTGGATAAATACACCGTCGACCTGACCAAACGCGCCGAAGAAGGCAAGCTTGATCCGGTGATCGGCCGTGACGATGAAATTCGCCGGACCATCCAGGTGCTGCAACGTCGTACCAAGAACAACCCGGTGCTGATCGGTGAGCCTGGCGTGGGTAAAACCGCCATCGCCGAAGGCCTGGCCCAGCGCATCATCAATGGTGAAGTGCCGGATGGCCTCAAGGGCAAGCGCCTGTTGTCCCTGGACATGGGGGCGCTGATCGCCGGCGCCAAGTATCGCGGTGAGTTCGAAGAGCGCCTGAAATCCCTGCTCAATGAACTGTCGAAGCAGGAAGGGCAGATCATCCTGTTCATCGACGAACTGCACACCATGGTCGGCGCCGGTAAGGGCGAAGGCTCGATGGATGCGGGCAACATGCTCAAGCCGGCCCTGGCCCGCGGTGAGCTGCACTGTGTCGGTGCGACCACGCTCAACGAGTACCGCCAATATATAGAGAAGGATGCGGCCCTCGAGCGACGCTTCCAAAAAGTGCTGGTGGATGAGCCGAGCGAAGAGGACACCATTGCCATCCTGCGTGGCCTCAAAGAGCGCTACGAGGTTCACCACAAGGTGGCGATCACCGACGGCGCGATCATTGCCGCGGCCAAGCTCAGCCATCGCTACATCACTGACAGGCAGCTGCCGGACAAGGCCATCGACCTGATCGATGAAGCCGCCAGCCGCATCCGCATGGAGATCGACTCCAAGCCGGAAGTGCTGGACCGTCTGGAGCGTCGTCTGATTCAGCTGAAGGTGGAATCCCAGGCGCTGAAGAAAGAAAGCGACGACGCGGCGAAGAAGCGTCTGGAAAAGTTGCAGGAAGAAATCGCTCGGCATGAGCGTGAATACTCGGATCTGGAAGAAATCTGGAATTCGGAGAAAGCCGAGGTCCAGGGTTCGGCGCAGATCCAGCAGAAAATCGAGCAGTCCCGTCAGGAACTGGAAGCGGCCCGTCGCAAAGGCGACCTGAACCGCATGGCGGAGTTGCAGTACGGGGTGATCCCGGACCTGGAACGCAGCCTGCAAATGGTCGATCAGCACGGCAAAGCCGAAAACCAGTTGCTGCGCAGCAAGGTAACTGAAGAAGAGATCGCCGAAGTCGTTTCGAAGTGGACCGGTATTCCGGTGTCGAAAATGCTCGAAGGCGAGCGCGAAAAACTGATGAAGATGGAAAGCCTGTTGCACCAGCGTGTGATCGGCCAGGACGAAGCGGTGGTTGCGGTTTCCAACGCGGTGCGGCGTTCCCGCGCCGGGTTGTCCGACCCGAATCGCCCGAGCGGCTCGTTCATGTTCCTCGGCCCGACCGGTGTCGGTAAAACCGAGCTGTGCAAGGCGCTGGCCGAGTTCCTCTTTGATACTGAAGAGGCGATGGTGCGGATCGATATGTCCGAGTTCATGGAGAAACATTCCGTGGCTCGCTTGATCGGTGCGCCACCAGGCTACGTGGGGTATGAAGAGGGCGGTTACCTGACCGAGGCCGTACGTCGCAAGCCGTATTCGGTGATCCTCATGGACGAAGTCGAGAAGGCGCACCCGGATGTGTTCAACATCTTGCTGCAAGTGCTCGAGGATGGTCGTTTGACCGACAGCCATGGCCGCACGGTGGACTTCAAGAACACCGTGATTGTCATGACCTCCAACCTGGGGTCGGTGCAGATCCAGGAACTGGTCGGTGATCGTGAGGCGCAGCGTGCAGCGGTGATGGATGCGATTTCCAGCCACTTCCGGCCGGAGTTCATCAACCGGGTCGACGAAGTGGTGATCTTCGAGCCATTGGCGCGGGATCAGATCGCCGGCATTACCGAGATCCAGTTGGGTCGTCTGCGCAGTCGCCTGACCGAGCGCGAGCTGAAGCTTGAGCTCAGCCCTGAAGCCATGGACAAGCTGATCGCGGTCGGTTACGACCCGGTGTATGGTGCGCGGCCGCTCAAGCGCGCTATCCAGCGTTGGATCGAGAACCCGCTGGCGCAGCTGATCCTGTCCGGTCGATTCATGCCGGGCGATACCGCTCACGGTGTGGTGGAAAACGACGAAATCGTCTTCGTCTGATCCAAAACGGCAGCAAAATCGAAAAGGCCTCGCATAACGAGGCCTTTTTTTCGTTAGGCTGTTGAACTCAAAGGAAAAGGCTTGTAAAGTGCGCCCCGCAGTAAGTCACCCGCCAGGGTTTCCGCTCCCCAAGCAGGAATCCAAAATAAGTTGCAAATCATTAACTTGAAAGCAATTTAGGGGGTTGACAGAGGTGCTGAAGATTGTAGAATAGCGCGCCTCAGACACACGAACGCAGCGATGCGAACGGGTCGAAGAGAACGCAGTAAAGCTTCAAAGTTGTAAATTGAAATGTGTAGTTCCGTGATAGCTCAGTCGGTAGAGCAAATGACTGTTAATCATTGGGTCCCAGGTTCGAGTCCTGGTCACGGAGCCAATTTCAAACCGGGGTATAGCGCAGTCCGGTAGCGCGCCTGCTTTGGGAGCAGGATGTCAGGAGTTCGAATCCCCTTACCCCGACCATTTTTGGGTCGTTAGCTCAGTTGGTAGAGCAGTTGGCTTTTAACCAATTGGTCGTAGGTTCGAATCCCACACGACCCACCATTTTTGAAACCAGTTAGCGCTGGAATCGAATCTTAAGATCAGAGGCCAAAAGCGCTGATCGAAGAAGGTGCCTTGCAAAGGTGCCTTTTTTTTACCGGGGTATAGCGCAGTCCGGTAGCGCGCCTGCTTTGGGAGCAGGATGTCAGGAGTTCGAATCCCCTTACCCCGACCATATTAAAAATCCTCGTATCGCAAGATACGGGGATTTTTTTTGCCTGCGAGAAACTCAGGACATCGCAAAACTAATGTGGGAGCGAGCCTGCTCGTGAAAGCGGTGTGCCAGTCAACATTGATGCTGGCTGGCTCGACCTCTTCGCGAGCAGGCTCGCACACAGTTTTATATCAGTGCAGCTTCAAGCGAGGCTCGGTGCCGCGCCCGATCTTGCTGCCCAGCATCAGCATCGCCGTGCGGAACGGCCCGTACAACGCCATCTGGTGCATGCGGTACAGCGACACGTAGAACATCCGCGCCAGCCAGCCTTCGAGCATCACGCTGCCGGTGAGGTTGCCCATCAGGTTACCCACGGCCGAAAAACGCGATAGCGAGATCAGCGAGCCGTAGTCGGTGTACTTGTACTCCGGCAGTGGCTTGCCTTCGATGCGCAGTTTCAACGATTTGGCCAGCAACGAAGCCTGTTGGTGCGCGGCCTGGGCACGTGGCGGAACATTGCGGTCGCTGCCCGGTTGCGGGCAGGCGGCGCAGTCACCGAAGGCGAAGATGTTCTCGTCACGGGTGGTTTGCAGGGTCGGCAGCACTTGCAGCTGATTGATGCGGTTGGTTTCCAGGCCATCGATGTCCTTGAGGAAACCCGGTGCGCGAATACCCGCGGCCCAGACTTTCAGGCTGGCCTTGATTTCGTTGCCGTTGGCGGTGATCAGGCTGTCGGCCGTCACTTCGCTGACAGCGGCATTGGTCATGACGTTGACCCCGAGTTTCTCCAGGGTTTTATGCACAGGTCCGCCAATCCGCTCCGGCAGCGCCGGCAGCACCCGTGGACCGGCTTCGATCAGGGTGATGTGCATGTTTTCCGGTTTGATCCGGTCCAGGCCATAGGCTGCCAATTCGTGGGCGGCGTTGTGCAGTTCGGCAGCCAGCTCGACCCCGGTGGCACCGGCGCCGACGATGGCCACGCTGATTTGCTCGATCGTGTCGGTCTGACCGGCGTGAGCGCGCAAATAGTGATTGAGCAGTTGCTGGTGGAATCGCTCGGCCTGTTTGCGGGTGTCGAGGAACAGGCAGTGCTGCGCCGCGCCCTGGGTACCGAAATCGTTGGTGGTGCTGCCGACGGAGATCACCAGCGAGTCGTAAGGCACTTCGCGGGCCGGCACCAGCTCCACACCAGCTTCGTCATAGGTGGCGGCCAGCTGGATTTTTTTCTTCGCACGATCGAGCCCGCTCATGCGCCCCAGCTGGAACTCGAAGTGGTTCCATTTGGCCTGGGCCACATAGTTGAGTTCATCTTCGGAAGAGTTCAGGGAACCGGCCGCCACTTCGTGCAACAACGGTTTCCAGATGTGGGTCAGGTTCGCGTCGACCAGCATCACGCTGGCTGTGCCGCGCTTGCCCAGAGTCTTACCCAGACGGGTAGCCAACTCCAGACCGCCGGCGCCGCCGCCGACAATGACAATACGATGGGACATAAGGATAACTCGCAAGGCTAAAAGAAATCGGTGCAATTACCCGAGCGAGCGCGAGGCAGCTCATAGCGTCAGGTAACTGATAAGTCGGCTCAACAAGCCCAGACCAATGGTCACTGCCAAGACCAGTACAAGGAGCATCCACGGCCGGAAAGGCCGGCGCTCGACTTGGTGCTGGGACAACTGCAGGTACTCTTCGACATGCTTTTGGTCGTCGGGGTTCAGGCGGCTGGTCATATCGGGCCTCGTCAGGAGTAGACGTTGCTGAATGTGTAGAAGCTACAGGGAAATTATTCAGCTGTGAACGGAGCTTAGCTGCTGACCGGGGAAAGGCTCGAGGCTCACAGGCTGATCCCGACGTCGAACACAATGCTGCGCCCCAGGTTGCTGCGCAAGAAGTCCGGCGCATCCGGGTGAGCGAACAGCACGCGGGCAAATGTCGGCCCAACCAATGACAGCGAACGCCAACCTTGGCGCAGGTATTCGGTCGGCGGCGGGAAATGGCTGTTGAGGTCCAGCACTTCGCGTTTGAGGCTGGCGAAGGCAATGATGTCCAGCTCACCCAGATCCATGCCGCGTTCTTTGTAGTTGTGCGCCTTTTTACGCAAGGTCGGCGCCAATCGCAGCAAAAATTCGTTGGCGGGGATGCGTCGTGGCTTGGCCTCGCGGCGCACCAGTTGACTCAGGGAAAACGCGCTGCGTCGGCGTTGCAGCTCGTCGCGCCATTCATCGTTGAGGCGCCGGCCCTCGTCGAGCACGAAGAACACCTCGAAACTGGCATCGCGAAACAACACATCCGGCGGCTCGCCAGCGGGGGCGAATTCATCGGCACGATAGGGAATGTTCAAGCCTTGCAGCAGGCGCTGGCAGACCCAACGCTCACGCTCCCATTTGCGGGCATTGGACAGGAACGCGTTGGCCTGCTCAGCCGCGATGGTCAGCAGGCGTAAATAATCTGAGTCATCCATAGGCCCAAGCTTAGCGTTCAAATGTGATCGCAAAGAAGACAATTTGTCGGAGAGGCTCAATGCCTTCCGTTCCCATGCCCGTTTCAGGGCCCTGCACAAAATGGATAGTGATCTGCGCTCACTGGCTATTGCCACGTATCGGGCGGCTCTACCCTCGGCTGTACGGACGTAAGCCGTGTTACCGACGCTCTAAAAAAACAACAACAAGAGATATATGCCATGCGCAAGATCGACGTACATGAGGTTATCGACAACGCTCGTTTCAACCGCTTTCACTGGATGGTGCTGTTCTGGTGTGCCCTGATCATCATCTTCGACGGTTACGATCTGGTGATCTACGGCGTGGTCTTGCCGATGCTGATGAAAGAGTGGGGGCTCAGTCCTCTGCAAGCCGGTGCACTGGGCAGTTATGCACTGTTCGGCATGATGTTCGGCGCGCTGTTCTTCGGTCCGCTGTCGGACAGGATCGGCCGCAAGAAGGCCATCACGATCTGCGTGATGCTCTTCAGTGGTTTCACCGTGCTCAATGGTTTCGTCCGAACCCCCACCGAGTTCGGCCTCTGTCGCTTCATTGCCGGGCTCGGCATTGGCGGCGTGATGCCTAACGTCGTGGCACTGATGAACGAGTACGCTCCGAAAAAAATCCGCAGCACTCTGGTCGCGATCATGTTCAGCGGTTACTCGGTGGGCGGCATGCTGTCCGCCGGGCTGGGCATTGTGCTGATCCCGAGTTTCGGCTGGCAGGCGGTGTTTTACGTGGCGGTCCTGCCGTTGCTGTTGTTGCCGCTGATCATGTATTTCCTGCCCGAATCGGTGGGCTTCATGTTGCGTCAGGGGCGTAATGAAGAGGCGCGCAATATTCTTGAGCGGATTGATCCGGCTTACGTCGCGCAAACGTCTGATCAATTGCACATGGCTGAAGTGAAGGGCACGGGCACCCCGGTGTTGCAGTTGTTCCGTGAAGGCCGTGCGCTGCGCACGCTGATGCTGTGGCTGGCGTTTTTCTGCTGTCTGTTGATGGTGTACGCGCTGAGTTCCTGGCTGCCGAAACTGATGGCCAACGCCGGTTACAGCCTGGGTTCGAGCCTGTCGTTCCTGCTGGTGTTGAATTTCGGGGCGATCTTCGGCGCGGTCGGTGGCGGGGTGCTGGGCGACAAACTCAATCTGCCGCGGGTGCTGTCGGTGTTTTTCGCCATGGCGGCGGTGTCGATCACTCTGTTGGGCTTCAACAGCCCGATGCCGGTGTTGTACCTGCTGATCGCCATTGCGGGTGCCACCACCATTGGCTCGCAGATTCTTTTGTACGCCTGCGCCGCGCAGTTTTATTCCATGACAATTCGTTCTACCGGCCTGGGCTGGGCGTCGGGCATTGGGCGCAACGGGGCCATCGTCGGTCCGCTGCTGGGTGGTGCCTTGCTCGGGATCAGCTTGCCCCTGCAATTGAACTTCATGGCGTTTGCCTTGCCCGGTGCGGTGGCGGCCCTGGCCATGACCGTGTTCGCCATCAGCAGCCGACGCAGCGCTGCTGGCGTCAACCCAGCGTTGTCAGCGACCGGTGCCTGAATCATGAAAGCGTTTTTCCAGGACTTCTCGTTGTCAGCCGCCGTGGCTGGATTGATTGCCACGGTGATTTCCTATGCCGGCCCGTTGGTGATCATCTTTCAGGCGGCAGAAGCGGCACATCTTTCGCGGGAAGTGTTGTCGTCCTGGATCTGGGCGATCTCCATTGGCAGCGCCGTGCTCGGTATCGGTTTGAGCCTGCGCTACCGCGTTCCGGTGATCATCGCCTGGTCGGCGCCGGGCTCGGCGTTGCTGGTGACGCTGTTGCCGGACATCTCCATGGCAGAGGCGGTGGGGGCTTATCTGGTCAGCAGCCTGATCATTTTCGTGGTTGGCATCTCGGGCGCTTTCGACCGGATCATCAGCAAGCTGCCCGCAGCCATCGCGGCGGCGATGCTGGCCGGGATCCTGTTCAGTTTCGGCACCGGCTTGTTTGTGTCGATGCAGCACAAGCCGTTGCTGGTCCTGGCGATGTTTGCCTGCTACCTGATCTGCAAGCGTGTGATGCCGCGTTATGCGGTGATGATGGTGCTGCTGGTGGGCTGTTCGATCGCCGCGTTCACCGGTGATTTGCATCGTGAAGCGCTGGTGATCGGCCTGGCCACGCCGGTGTGGATCACACCCGAGTTCAGCCTGGGCGCGATCCTGAACATCGCCTTGCCGCTGGTGATGGTGGCGCTGACCGGTCAGTTCGTGCCCGGCATGGCGGTGCTGCGCGCCAGCGGATATCCAACGCCGGCGAGCCCGATCATCGCCAGTAGCGCGCTGGGCACGGCATTGCTGGCGCCGTTCGGGTGCCATGGACTGAATCTGGCGGCGATCACCGCGGCGATCTGCACCGGTCGCGAATCCCACGAAGATCCTCGCAAACGCTACGTGGCCGGGGTCGTCGGCGGCCTGTGTTACCTGCTGCTGGGGGTCTTCGGCGCCACGCTGGTCTCGCTGTTTTCAGCGTTCCCCAAAGAGTTGATCGCGGCACTGGCCGGGCTGGCCTTGTTCGCCGCCATTGCCGGCGCGTTGACGGGCGCGATGGCGGTGCCGAGCGATCGTGAAGCCGCGCTGGTGACCTTTCTGGTCACGGCTTCGGGCATGTCGTTGTTCGGTTTGTCCGCGGCGTTCTGGGGGCTGATTTTCGGCATGGTCACCCATGTGCTGTTGAGCGCCCGTCGTTCCGTCCCCCGTTACAAATCCACTGCAACTGAAGTCTTTCAACCAGTCGATCAATAACAATAAGAGAAAAACGATGAAACAGATTCTCCCAACAACCGGTTCTGCGTTGTCCCTGGCTGTCGTCTCGAGTTTTTCCACAGGTGCGATGGCCGCTGAAAAAGGCTTTATCGAAGACACCACCGCGACGTTGCAGGCGCGCAATTACTACTTCAGCCGCGACTATTCCGACATCGTCGGCGCCAACCAGCAATCGAAGGCTGAAGAGTGGGCCCAGGGTTTCATCCTCAACGTGAAGTCCGGATACACCCAGGGCACCGTCGGGTTTGGGGTGGACGTCATCGGCTTGCTCGGCCTCAAGCTCGACA
Organism: Pseudomonas sp. P4_B4; assembly: GCF_056402255.1. Lineage (NCBI taxonomy): Bacteria > Pseudomonadati > Pseudomonadota > Gammaproteobacteria > Pseudomonadales > Pseudomonadaceae > Pseudomonas > Pseudomonas sp. P4_B4. The sequence continues at coordinate 44,181 of NZ_JBFUHS010000022.1, read as the reverse complement.
GCGCCCCGGACCGGACCAATACCGGTTTGCTGCCGGTGCAGGGCGACGGCCGCGCGGCGGATAACTACAGCCGCCTGGAAGGCGCGTTGAAGATGCGCTACTCCAAAACCGAGCTGAAAGTCGGTGAGTTGCAACCCAATCTGCCGGTGTTGGCATTCAGCGATATTCGCCTGCTGCCACCGAGTTATCAGGGCGCAAGCATCACCTCCAACGAGATCAATGGCCTGACGCTGCAGGGTGGTCACTTGAGTTCAACCAGCCTGCGCAACGAGGCTGGCGACGAAAAGATGCAAGCGATGTTGGGTCATGTGCCGCAGCGTCAGGTCAGCAGTGACGGTTTCAATTTTGCTGGCGCTGATTATGTCTTCAACGACAAGCGCAGCTCGGTCAGCGCCTGGTACGGGCAACTGGAAGATATCTACAACCAGCGTTTTCTGGGTTTAAAGCACAGTGAGCCGGTGGGCGACTGGATCCTCGGCGCCAACCTCGGTTATTACGATTCGCGCGAGGACGGCAAGAAACTGCTGGGCAACATCGACAACCAGGCGTTCTTCTCGTTGCTGTCGGCCAAGCGTGGCGGCCATACGTTTTACGTCGGCTATCAGGGCATGTTCGGTGACAGTGCGTTCCCACGGGTGTTTGCCAACATCTCACCGCTGGGCAACGAAGTGCCGACCTATGAGTTCGCCTTCACCGATGAACGTTCCTGGCAGGCGCGCTACGACTACGACTTCGCGGCGCTCGGCGTACCGGGGCTGACCAGTACCGTGCGCTACATCAGCGGCAACAATGTCGATACTGGCAAGGGTTTTGAAGGCAAGGATCGCGAGCGTGACCTGGATATCGGCTATGTGTTGCAGAGCGGCAGTCTCAAAGGCCTTGGCATCCGCGTGCGCAATGCCATGGCGCGTTCCAACTACCGCAGTGATATCGACGAGAACCGCTTGATCCTCAGCTACACGTGGACCTTGCTGTGAGCCCTTTGATCACAGGTTGCTGGTGCAATCACCCATGACGTTGTAGGTCACGCGGCGGGTCTGGCCCTGATGATCGACATATACCATGGTCGCCGGTACGACCCCGCACGCGGTCGCGGTGTCCGACACAGAAACCACGCTGGCGATGTCCAGTGGCTGCTCCGGGTTGTACAGGACTGCGAGGGGCTCGTTGTCAGCGGCCATGGCCGAGGTGGCGATAACGGTCAGCAACAGGCTGATCAACGTTTTCATGTTGGCGTGCTCCGTGTCGGTTTCGATGTCTGAATTTTAGTCTTTGCCACCGACGGATAAAGGGGCGAACGGCGGATGCAGCCTTACATAAAACGTAACAGTCATCGCCCGAGGGGGGCTTATGGATGTGCTTAACAACTTGCGCGTGTTCATCCGGGTGGTGGACTGCGCCAGTTTCACCGGGGCTGCCGATGCGCTGGATCTGTCGACCGCGCAGGTATCCCGATTGGTGGCGGATCTGGAGGAACATGTACAGGCGCGTCTGCTGCAACGCACCACGCGGCGCTTGAGCCTGACCGACGCCGGTGAGCGCTTCCTGCTGCGCAGCCGGCAAATCGTCGAAGCCATGGATGAGGCGACGGCCGAGGCCCGCGGCGCTCATATCAATCCGGCCGGACGTTTGCGGGTGCACAGCATGAACGGCCTGGGTGTGCTGCTCACGCCGTTGATCGCCCGCTATAGCGAGCTTTATCCCGATGTGGTGTTCGAGCTGACCTTGTCGCAGCGCAATCCCGATCCGCTGGAGGAGGGGCACGATGTGGTGATTTCTATCGCTCCCGAACTGGCCGACTCGCAAATGGTTGCGCAGGCCATCGGGCAGATCTACAGCGTGCCCTGTGCCTCCCCGGCTTACTTGCAACGCCGGGGCGTGCCGCAGCAGCCGCTGGCGCTGAGCGATCATCAATGCCTGCGCATGCTCGACCCGTTGTACAGCGATCAATGGCTGTTCCAGGACGAGCACGGCGAGCACGCTGTCAGCCCGGCCAAGACCTTTCAGTGCAATGTTGCCGAGTCGATGGTCAAGGCTTCGGAGTCGGGCATGGGCATCAGCCTGCTGCCGTTCTACACCGCGACGCGGCCCTTGAACGACGGCACTTTGCTGCGCGTGTTACCTGCATGGCGCCTGCGCGAACGCAATGTGTATGCGCTGTATCCTTCGCGACGCTTTCTCGATGCCAAGGTCCGCACCTGGGTGGACTTTCTCAAGTCTGAGCTACCGAAGCTGTTCGCCGAACATGACGCGGTGATGAACGATCCGCGGCATTGGGCTTGAGGTCGAAGGGCAGGCGAGCGGCGGTGTAGACTGAGTGTTTGTTGTCTTTCGCCAAGGAGTCGCGCGTAGCCATGATCGGTGCAGAGTTGCTGTCATCGCAAACCCTTGCGGTCGGCTGGCTGATCTATGTGCCGGTGTTGATCTGGGCGATCTGTCGCGCGCCGTGGGTCGAACTGTTCACCGACAGCCGTCGTCAGCATCTGCTGTTTGGAACGGTGTTTGCGCTGTTTCTGTTGTGGCTGGTGCGGCGCGACTTTGATACCGGCGTGTCTTACCACTTCATCGGCATGACAGCGGTGACGCTACTGCTGGACTGGCCGCTGGCGCTGGTTGGCGGGTTGGTTGCGCAAATGGGGCTGGTGCTGCTCGGCCGACAGGACCTGGCGGCGGTCGGGGTCAATGGCGCGCTGTTGATTGCGCTGCCGGTGCTGGTCACCGAGTGCTGCGCCATTCTGGTGGAGCGGGCGCAGCCACGAAATCCCTTCGTGTATATCTTCGTTTCCGGATTCTTTGCCGCCGCGCTGTCGGCGTTGCTGTGCCTGCTGCTGGGGCTGTGGTTGCTGTGGTTCGATGAGCGTTTCGAGATGCCGTACTGGCTTGAGGATTTTGTCGGTTACCTGTGGCTGATCATTTTTCCCGAAGCGTTTATCAACGGCATGATCGTCAGTGCGCTGGTCGTGTTTTGTCCGGAGTGGCTGGAAACGTTCAACCGCACTCGCTACCTCTCGGCGCCCTGGAAGGATGACGATCCCAAGTCCTGATCCACATCAAAACCTGGAATCGCCCACTCGATGGATCAGTGGCGCGGGTCAAAGTCGCCGCTGAACATCTCGTCCTCGGCATCGGGGGGCACTGGAATCTTGTGTTCTTCGGACGCCCAGGCCCCCAGGTCGATCAGTTTGCAGCGGTCGGAGCAGAATGGCCGGAATTTGCTCTCGGCGGTCCATTCCACGGGGGCGCCACAGGTTGGGCATTCGACGGTTGTTGGTTGGCTCATGACTGGCCTCCACGCAAAGAAAGATAAAAGTGATGCAGGCGTTCGACCTCGCTGTGCAGCCAGGCAAGGTCGCGATCATTGACCACGACGTCGTCGGCATGGCTCACGCGATCCTGGCGGCTGGACTGGGCCTTGAGGATCGCCTGGACTTGCTGCTCGCTGGTTTGGTCACGTTGCAGGGTGCGTTCGATCTGCAATTGTTCGGGGGCATCGATCACCAGCACCCGTTGAGTGATGGCGTATTGCCCGGACTCGATCAGCAGCGGCGAAACCAGAATCGCATAAGGCGATTTTGCCAGCGCCAGGTGGTGAGCGATCTCCTCGCCGATCAGCGGATGCAGGAGGGCTTCCAGCCAACGGCGTTCTTCAGGCACCTCGAAGATCAATTTGCGAAGCGCGGCGCGGTCCAGTTGCCCGTCGGCCTGCAACACGCCGAGGCCGAAGTGCTCGGCGATTTGCGCCAGTGCTGGGCGGCCGGGTTCCACTACCCAGCGAGCGGCGTGATCGGCGTCGACCACATGCACACCCAGATCTATGAAGTGTTGGGCGGCCGCACTTTTGCCGCTGCCGATGCCGCCGGTCAGGCCGAGAATCCAGGGTTTTTCCACAGGGCTATTCATTTCAAACCGACAAACTGCCAATAGAGGTCGGTTATTTGACCACCCCAGAGCAACGCAATCCAGCCGGCAATGGCCAGATAGGGACCGAAAGGGATCGGCGTCGAGGTTTTTGCATTGCGCCAGCGCAGCAGCATCAGCCCGATAATGGCACCCACCAGCGAGGACAGCAGGATGGTCAACGGCAAAATCTGCCAGCCACCCCAGGCGCCCAGCATCGCCAGCAGCTTGAAATCACCGTAGCCCATGCCGTCCTTGCCCGTGATCAGCTTGAACAGCCAGAACACCGACCACAGCAGGCTGTAACCGGCGATCGCCCCCCAAAGCGCCTCGTGCAACGTCACGAACAGGCCGAAACTGTTGACGATCAACCCCAGCCAAATCAACGGCAGCACCAGTACGTCCGGCAATATCTGATGTTCGGCGTCGATCAGGCTCATCGCCAGCAAACCCCAGCTCAGGACCAGCACCAGGCAGGCCGGCCAACCGAAGCCGAAGTGCCAGGCAACAAACGCCGACAACAGCCCGCAGGCCAGTTCGGTCAACGGATAGCGCGGGCTGATCGCTGCCGCACAGGCTGAACAGCGGCCGCGCAAAAACACATAACTGAGCAGCGGGATGTTTTCCCAGGCGCGGATTCGGTGACCGCAGTGCGGGCACTGGGAGTGGGGCAGCAACAGGTTGTAAGTCGGCAGCGGCGTTTCGCCAGGCAGCCCGAGAATGTCATGGGCCTGCTCACGCCAGTCGCGTTCGAGCATTTTCGGCAGGCGCCAGATCACGACATTGAGGAAACTGCCGACCAGCAGGCCGGTGATGCCTGCGAGAAGGACAAAGGCCAGCGGAGAGTGAATCAGAATTTCATTCAAGGGCATGTCAGATCGCTGAGCCAAGTTGGAAGATGGGCAGGTACATGGCAACTACCAGTCCACCGACGATAACACCCAGCACCACCATGATGAACGGTTCCATCAGGCTGGTGAGGTTATCGACCATGTTATCGACGTTGTCTTCATAGAACCCCGCGACTTTGTCGAGCATAGCGTCCAGGGTGCCTGACTCTTCGCCGATGGCGGTCATTTGTATCGCCATGTTCGGAAAGACGCCGCAGGTACGCATGGCGAAATGCAATTGCATGCCGGTCGAGATGTCCTGCCGAATGCGCAATACCGCGCGCTTGAACACGACATTGCCGGTCGCACCGGCCACTGATTCCAGGGCCTCCACCAGCGGCACGCCGGCTGCGAAAGTGGTCGACAGTGTACGGGCGAACCGGGCCACGGCGGACTTGTGCATCAGGGTGCCCACCAGCGGCAGTTTCAGCAGCCAGGTGTCCATCCGGTCGCGAAAGGCCGGGGATGTCCTGAGGGCGTGGCGCACGCCGAAGGCCATGGTGATCAGTGCGCCAAGGACCACCCACCACCAGGCCTGCATGAATTGCGACAGGCCAATGACCATCACGGTGAAGGCCGGCAGTTCGGCGCCAAAGCCTTTGAACACCGACTCGAACTGCGGCACGACATTGACCAGCAGAATCCCGGTGACTATCGCCGCGACGAACACCACCACCAGCGGGTAGGTCATGGCTTTCCTGATCCTGGCCTTGAGGCTTTCGCTTTTTTCCTTGTAGGTCGCGACCCGCTCCAAAAGGGTGTCGAGGGCACCGGCCTGCTCGCCAGCATCCACCAGGTTGCAATACAGCTCATCGAAATACCGGGGCTTCTTGCGCAGGGCAGCGGCGAAGCTGCTGCCTGCCGCAACTTCCTGTTTCAGCTCGTCCACCAGCTTGCGCATGGCCGGATTGTCGAAGCCCTCGCCGATGATCTCGAAGGACTGCAACAACGGCACGCCGGCCTTCATCATCGTCGCCATTTGCCGGGTGAACAGGGCAATGTCCTGGGCCTTGATGCGCTTGCCCATGCTGAAAACCGAATGGTTTTTTTTGCGAACCTTGCCGGGACTGATGCCTTGCTTGCGCAGTTTCGCCTTGATCAGCGCCGGGTTTTGAGCGCTGAGTTCGCCGGTCACTTTTGTGCCTTTGCGGTCGATGCCTTCCCATGCATACACGCTGATTTTCGCTGCCTTGACCGCCATGTTCAGTCCTGGGTATTCCGATTGAATTGCTCTTATAGCCTAGTCAAAGGACGAGGCCAAACCCGCAAGGGTGAGGTGACAAAAAACGTCAGATAGTGCTGATCCTGGTAGTAGGTAAGCGCTTTTCGGCCACCACGCCCCCTGCCAACAGGGGCTTCTGGCATTGGCACAGGCTGTGCTGCCATGGGGCAGGTCATGAGCCTTCGACTCATGCATGGAGCTTGTACATGAACAATCAAAAAGGTTTTACCCTGATCGAGTTGCTCGTCGTGGTGGCGATCATCGGGATCCTGGCAACACTGGGCCTGCCGATGTATTCCAAGTACCAGGCTCGGGCCAAGGTCACGGCGGCGCTGGCCGAACTGACTGCAATGAAAGTGCCGTTCGAGGATGTGATCAACCAGGGGGAAACCCCGACAATTGCCAACGTGGCGCCCGCCGGCGCGACATCGACCAACCACTGCGCCCTGTCTGTGACGGCTACAACGCAGGCGGGAGCGGGATCAATCGTTTGTACGTTGCAGAATGCCCCGGGGGTGGTCCAGGGCAAAACCGTCACCCTGACACGGGACGAAACCAAAGGCTGGTCATGTAAAAGCAGCGTATCCCAGGACTACTTGCCTAAAGGGTGTTCCGGTTCTGCGGCATGAAGAGCTGAATCAAGTCCCCGCTTTTGCGGGGATTTTCCTGTTTGTCGACCCGTCGTCAAATGCTGCAGATAAAGCTCAGAAATTCAGCATCTTAGGAACTTTCCATAAAACCGCAACTTGCATGCAGTGTTTGTGCTTATCGTGCATTTTGCATGATTCCGAAAGTTGGCTGATTTTGTAACTCGTTGATTAATAAGATTTTTAACTCTTTTTCAAAGTTGGCACAGCGTTCGCAATATCCCTGGTAACCCTGCCGAAAAGACACCCGGCAGACTTTTCAGAAAAACAGGAGTTACTCGTATGAAGAAGTTCGCTATCGCTGCCGCTACTGCCACTGCGCTGACCCTGACCATGGCAAACGCGGCATTCGCCCAGACCACTCAAGCCACCCAGGCTCCGATGACCCTGGCGGCGGGTGAAATGACCAAGGCTACAGAAGCTACTTCCGATACCTGGATCACCACTAAAGTCAAAGCCGACCTGATGACCGAAAAAGGCATTCCAGGTACCGACATCAAGGTTGAAACCAACAAAGGCGTGGTATCGCTGTCGTCGACCACCGCCGTGACCGATTCGCAAAAAGAAATGGCTGTAGCTATCACCAAGAAAATCAAAGGCGTCAAGGCGGTCTCCGCTGACGGCCTGAAAGCCGAGTAAGGCAAGGCTTCTCGCCTGGACCGGGAGAGGGTGCGACAGACGGGCAGAGTCATGGGTCTGTTGCAACCTGAGTGTTCATGCGAACGGCCAAAGGATGTTGGCCACTACAGGCCCCGCGCACTTTTGCCGGGGCCTGTTCTATGTGTAGCGCTGAAAACCCAATGTGCGGGCTTGCTCCCACATTGGATAGTGCTAATTAATTGCCGCGTTTACTGGTGATCTGTTTCAGCCGATTACCTTCGAACCGCAAGTATTGATACATCCCGCCATTCGGTCCGTAGGTCCATTCCTCGACCTGAAATTCCTCACGCCGATCTGCACTGCGTTTGTACCCCAGCAAGTCGCGACTGACCGGTTCACCGCATTTCTGCAAAACCTCACTCGAACGATCGCCGACGCTGATCAACTGGCTGCCACAGCGCAGGGTATCGGCCGCCCAGGCCTGACTGGCGGAGAGCGCCAGGATCAGGCCAGTCAGCTGCCGCCGCATCATCACTCGGCATCCAGATGCATTGGTGTCACTACGCGGCCGTCACTTTGCGCCTCGCCCAGATTGGCGTCGATGAAGTACACCCGGTCATCTTCCAGTTGGGCCTTGTCGACCAGGTAATCCTTGATGCTGCTGGCGCGTTCCTGGCCCAGTTGACGCAACAGCACGTCGCTGGTGCTCCAGAACTTGATCACCTCGGCACGCATTTTCGCGGTGCGCTCTTCCTTGCCCAGGTCCTTCCATTCGGCAGGGGGCTGGGTTTTCAGGCGGGTACGGTAGATACCTTCGAGCAGCGGGCCTTTTTCCCCATCCGGCACTTCCAGCAACGAAGCCTGGGCCGGGACCTTGTCACCGCGGCGCTGGAGCATTTTGTAGTAGTTGTACTGGTACTCACGCTCCAGGCGTTGTTCGGCGATCAGCGGGCCATCGCTGCTCTGGGCGGCGGTGCCTTCGATTTCCAGGCGCAGGGCCGGGCGCTCCTTGAGCGCCTTGGACAGTTTGTCCAGGGCGCCTTCGGCATCCTTGCCCAATTCGCTGGAACCCGCTGCGAATGAAACGCTGCCCAGGTCTTCCGAACCGCCACCGTTGACCAGCCCGCCAATGAGCTTGAACGGCGCTGCCGCGGCTTTGACGATCAGATTGCGCAGGGTCTGCCAGATAATCGGCATGACGCTGAACTGAGGGTTGTTCAGGTCGCCGGTGACCGGCAGTTCGATGGAGATCTTGCCGTCGACGTCCTTGAGCAAGGCAATGGCCAGTTTCAGCGGTAGGCTCACGGCATCGGGGCTGTCGACTTTTTCACCCAGTTGCAGTTGTTCGACCACCACTTTGTTTTCAGCTTTGAGCTGACCCTTGGTGATCTGGTAGTGCAGGTCGAGATTGAGCCGGCCCTTGCGGATACGGTAGCCGGCGAACTTGCCGGAGTAGGGCGTCAGCGTGGTCAGCTCCACGCGCTTGAAGCTGGTGGCGATGTCGAGGCTGGCCATCGGGTCGAACGGATTGACCGAGCCCTTGATGGTCACCGGCGCGTAGCGATCGACCTTGCCCTTGACGTCGACACTGGCCGGTTTCGGCTGGCGGCTGTCGATGGTGCCGATCTGCCCGTTGAGTTGCTGGATGGCGGTGGCGAAGTTCGGGGTCAGGCTGAAGTCGGCGAAGTTGGCCGAACCGTCATTGATGAAAATGCCGCCGATGTGGATGCCCAGCGGTTTTTCGTTGCTGGCCGGTTTGCTCGCCGCCGGTCTTGCCCCGGAGTCCGCCGGCTGGGGAATCAGCAGGTCATCGATGTTGGTGGTGCGATCATCGTTGATCATGAAACGCGCATAGGGCTGGAACAGGTTGATCTTGTCAATCGACAGACTGTCCCCATGCTGATAGTTCAAGCCTTCGACCACGACCTGTTGCCACTTGAGGAAGTCGCGGGTTTTCAGGGTGTCCAGGGTATGCAACTGATCGATCTGGGCGCGGCCTGTGACGTTGAACGCCAGGGGGGCGGTGCTTTTCAGGTCGACCGCCAGATCGCTGCCGAGCATGCCGCTGCGCAATTCCAGGCGAATGAACGGCGTGATGTAGGACTGGGCAACTCGCAGGTCGATGTCCTTGGTCTGTACCTTCAGTCTGGCGCTGACCGGGGCCAGGTTGACCTCGCCGTCGGCCATGATCTTGCCTTGCTTGCCCACGCCGGTATCGAGCTTGAGGGTAAAGGGTGAACCGTTGAGGCTGTCGAAGTTTTGCAGGTCGAGATTCAGCGGAGCCAGATCCAGGGCGACGGGAGGCTGTGCCTTTCGGTCAGCCAGATGCACTTGGTAATCGCGCAACTGTACGTCCTTGAGCAGCACCTGCCAGGGTTTGCCTGGCGCGGCTGGTTCAGGTTTCGGTGAGTCTGCCGCCGCCGGAGTGCTGGCCGGTTCGGCATCCGCCTTGGCTTTGGCAGCGGGTTTGGCCGGCTGGCTGGCGAACAGCTTCTGCCAGTCGAGTTGGCCGTCCGATTCCAGTGCGGCCCAGGTTTCCAGTTTGTGGCTGCGGATCTTGCCGACCACCACTTGCTGTTTGGCCAGGTCTACGGTGGTTTCGCTGACGTCCAGGCGTTCGAGCTTCACCAGCGGCCGGCCATCCGGGGCCTTGATCGCGAAAGGTGCAATGTTGACCGCTACATTGCTCAGCAGCAGCTCGGTTTCCTTGGCCAGGCTGAATTTGTAGTCGGTACTGATGCTCATGACGCCGTTCTCGAGGTCCAGTGGAACGGCATCGCGCACATAGGGCCAAAAGGCTTTCATCTTGCCATCGGTGATTTTCAGCTTACCTTCGGAGGCGATCGGGATCAGGCTGAAGTTACCGGTCCAGTCGATCTGTCCGCCATTGGGGCCGACGGCCACCAAGGTCATGTCGGCGCTGTCATCGGGCAGGGTGCTGAGGTTCTTCAGCTCGAAATCGAGTGTGTCGTAGAGAAACTCGATGGGCTCGCTGGGCCGGGCATCTTCAAAGTGCACGGCGCCGCCGGCCAGTTTGATCCGCTCGATGCGCAGCGGAAACGGCTTGGCATCCGGGTCGGCGGGTGTGGGCTCCCTCGCTGGCAGTTTGAACAGCCCCAGCAGATTGAGTTTGCCGTCCTTGCTGAACAGGATTTCGGTCTTGGGCTTGTCCAGTTCGACATCGGACAGGTGCACCGCCTTGGTCCACAGGCTGTCGAGTTGCAGATTGGCATACAGGCGTTCGAAACCGACCTGCTCCTTGCCGGGCTCGCCGATGTTCAAGCCCCAAAGGGTCAGTTCAAGGCTGAACGGATTGAATTCGATTCGCTGGATCGTGGCGGGTGTGGTGGCGTAGTTGGCCAGTTGCTGGTTGGCAACGCGCAGCGCGACACCCGGTAAAATCAGAAAACCCAGCAAGCTGTAGAGGGCCAGAGCAGTCAACAAGGCGCCGATGGCGCGAATCAATCCTTTGTACATGTGCGGCTTCATCTGTCTGGATCGGAGTGCCTTGGAGTATGGCACGCGTTTCCGGTTCCCAAGTGATTGGCCTGATCAGGAAGTTTCAGATTTCTCCGACAGCGGTCAGAGCTGCAGAATCAGGGTTTTCAGCGGTGGTTGCTGATCCATCGACGGGAAGTCCGCGCCTGGCTTCATCACGCTCCACTCACGCACCGGCCGCCCGGCCTTCTCTGCGCAACGCAAAACCTGCTCGCGCCAGTCGTCCATGCTGACTTTCGCCAGGTTGTTGCAGCAGATCAGCACGCCGTTGTCGGCGGTGGTCAGCAGGGCCGGTTTGAGCAGACTCTGGTAGTCGCGCAGCAGGTCGACGGTGCCGAATGCACTCTTGGCCCAGGCCGGTGGATCGAGCAGTACCAGATCGTACTGGCGCTGTTCCAGGCGCTGATAGCTCGGCAGTTTTTGCCCGCGGCGCTGGCTGATTGGCAGGCCGGCCAGTTGGCGAATGGCCGGGAAGTAGTCGGACTGGATAAATTCCATGGTCGGCAACTGCGGGTTGAGTTGGCCGTTCTCCCGACCGACCGCCAGATTGCCTTCGGCGAAGTCCAGGTTGCACACCTCGCGCGCACCACCGGCGGCGGCACTGAGGCCGACGCCGCAGGTGTAGGCGAACAGGTTCAGTACGCTTTTGTTCTTGCTGTGATCCTTGACCCAGCCGCGGGTGTTGCGCAGGTCGAGGAACAGCAGCGGGTCTTGTCCGGCATGGCGACCCCGTACCCGATAGTTCAGGCCCCACTCGTGGCCGACCAGGTCTTGCAGGGCGGCTTCGTCGGCGCGGTAGACGATGTCTTCACGGTCGATGCGTGAGTTGCCACGGGAGCGGTCGTTGTAGACCAGCAGGGTGTCAAAACCCAGGTGTTGATTGATCGCTTCGTGCAGTTGCAGCAGCGTCTCGCGCTCCAGCGCCTGGTGGAAACTCTGCACCAGCAATTGCGGGCCGTAGCGGTCGATGGTCAGGCCCCCGGCGCCCTCCTGGCTGCCGTGGAACAGGCGATAGCAATCGGTACCTTGCTGGTGCAGTTCGGCGAGCAGGTCCTGGCGACGTTCGAGGGCGGCGCGCAGCGCCTGATTCAAGGAAGACATGCTGGGCGCCTTGCAGGAGGGAATTGGGCGCGGGAGTTTAACAGTTTGGAGCTGAGATGAGGGGCTTGCCTGTGGCGAGGGAGCTTGCTCCCGCTGGGCTGCGAAGCGGCCCCAAAATCCCGGTACATTTCGGTTTTTTTGCGAGCGCTACGCACTCGAGCGGGAGCAAGCTCCCTCGCCACAGAGTGATCACATTCAAGAGGTTGTGTTCAGGTCAGCAACCCCATCCGCCGCCTGGCCCGCTGCACCGACCCATTACGCACCGCCCAGCGCAGCATCGGCGCACTGCGATTGACGCTGGCGCGGATCAGCTTGCGTTGCAGCGGGTTCTGGCTGACACCGAGCATATCGCTGGCCCAGTCCGGCAGCAGATCGATCCCGGCCTGCATCATCAAACCGCCAAACGGCTTGGCCAGGCGACTGGGGGAGGGGGCGTTCAGCAATAGGCGCAGGACTTCGCGACTGCGTTCGTCACACAGCAACTGAGGGCGCATGCGCTCGAGGTAGTCGGCAATTTCCTGCCGAGAACGGGGCACATCCCGGGCCCCGAGGCGCTCGGCGACCAGGGCAATTTCAGCGTAGTAGCGATCCTGATCGATCAGCGACAGGTGCGGATTGCGATAGCGCAAATGCGCGGCGAGGAAGTTGCTGACTTCCGCCACGTGCACCCACGTCAGCAGTTCGGGATCGCTGGCGGCGTAGGCGCGTCCGTCCGGTGCCGTGCCGGTGATCTGCAAGTGGATGGTGCGGACTTTTTCGATTAGCCAGTCGGCATCCTGTCGAGAACCGAAGGTGGTGCCGGAGATGAACTGCCCGGTGCGACGCAAGCGACCGAGCATGTCTTCACGGAAATTCGAATGGTCCCAGACCCCGGCCAATGCCAGAGGATGCAGGGCTTGCAGCATCAGGGCACTGATGCCACCGATCAACATGCTGCTGAAATCGCCATGGACTTGCCAGCTCACCGAGTCCGGCCCGAACAGGCCGGGGTCGCCCTTGGGGTTTTCCAGGTCGAGTTTACCCAGGGACAAACCGGTCAGGCTCATGATCTGGGTTTCGATGCGGGTGCGGATGAATTCCATGGTTACTCTGTAGGGGCAGCCGGTCGACGCTCGATTGCTCGCAATGGACGTTAACGATAACGCGTTTTTCCTGAATATACGCGGCGCGTCGGAGTTCATCGCGAGCGAGCTCGCTCCTACTTCAAGCGCTTGTCGATCAGCCCTTGCACCACGTTCGGGTCAGCCAGGGTCGAAGTATCACCCAGGCTGTCCAGTTCGTTGCAGGCGATCTTGCGCAGAATGCGCCGCATGATCTTGCCTGAGCGGGTTTTCGGCAAGGCCGGTGCCCACTGGATCAAGTCCGGCTTGGCGAAACTGCCGATTTCCTGGCTGACCAGGGCCAGCAATTCTTTCTTCAGTTCATCGTTGGTTTCGACGCCGTTCATGGGCGTGACGAAGACATAGATGCCCTGGCCCTTGATGTCGTGGGGGTAACCGACCGCAGCGGCCTCGGCGATGCTTTCGTGCAGCACCAGGGCGCTTTCCACTTCGGCGGTGCCGATACGGTGGCCGGACACGTTGATCACATCGTCGATGCGCCCGGTGATCCAGTAATCGCCATCTTCATCGCGCCGCGCGCCGTCACCGGTGAAGTAGTAGCCGGGGTAGGGCTTGAAGTAGGTGTCGACCATGCGTTGCGGGTCGCGATAAACGCTGCGGATCTGCGCCGGCCAGCTGGACTTTATGGCCAGTACGCCGCTGCCGGCACCTTTGATTTCCCTGCCTTGCTCGTCGAGCAATACCGGTTGCACGCCGAACATCGGTTGTGTCGCACAACCCGGCTTGATCCGCTGGGCACTGACCAGCGGGCTGAGCATGATGCCGCCGGTTTCGGTCTGCCACCAGGTATCGACGATCGGGCAACGCTCCTCGCCGACCGCATGGAAGTACCACTCCCAGGCTTCCGGATTGATTGGCTCACCGACCGTGCCGAGTAGCCTGATGCTGGCGCGGGATGTTTGCTTCAACGGTTCCGGGCCTTCGCGCATCAGTGCGCGCAGGGCCGTCGGGGCGGTGTAGAAAATGTTCACTTTGTGCTTGTCGATCACCTGCCAGAAGCGCGAGGTACTCGGGTAGCTCGGCACGCCTTCGAAGATCAGCGTGGTCGCGCCATTGGCCAGCGGACCGTAGACGATATAGCTGTGGCCAGTGACCCAGCCGACGTCGGCGGTGCACCAGAAGACTTCGCCATCGCGGTAGTCCAGCACGTACTTGAAGGTCATCGCTGCTTGCAGCAGGTAGCCACCGGTGGTGTGCAGCACGCCTTTGGGTTTGCCGGTGCTGCCGGAGGTGTAGAGGATGAACAGCGGGGCTTCGGCGTCCATCGGCTCGGGCGGGCAATCGGCGCTGGCTTCGCGCAGGGCCTGCTGATACTTGATGTCCCGTCCTTCGACCCAGTTCACCTGCCCCTTGGTGCGCTCGACCACCAGCACGGTGCTCACGTCCGGGCAGCTTCGCAGCGCCTTGTCGACGTTCTGCTTGAGTGGCACGACCTTGCCGCCACGCACGCCTTCGTCCGCGGTAATCACGGTGCGGCAGTCGGCATCGAGAATACGGTCACGCAACGAGTCCGGGGAGAAGCCGCCGAACACCACCGAGTGCACCGCGCCGATGCGGGTACAGGCCAGCATGGCGTAGGCCGCCTCGGGAATCATCGGCAGGTAGATGCACACGCGGTCGCCTTTTTTCACGCCACGGCTTTTCAGCACGTTGGCCAGGCGGCAGACGTTTTCATGCAGTTTTTTGTAGGTGATCGATGTCGAGTCGGCAGGGTCGTCGCCTTCCCAGATGATGGCGACCTGATCGCTGCGTTTCTCCAGGTGCCGGTCGATGCAGTTGTAGCTGACGTTCAATTGCGCACCGGCAAACCAGCTGGCTTCACCGGTTTTCAGGTTGTAGCGCTGGACGGTTTCCCAGGGCGCACTCCAGTCGAGAAAACGCGTGGCCTGTTCGGCCCAGAAGGTGCTGGGGTGTTCGACGGATTCGCGGTACAGGCGCTGATAGTCGTCTTGACTCAATTGTGCGGCCCGGCGGACGGCATCGGCTTTGGGGAACATGCTGATATCGAACATGACGGTTCCTTATGCTTGTTTTGCGACAAAGATAAAGATGCGCCGAGTGGTCAATGGGTTCAATCCGTACACAAAACAACTGTGGGAGCGAGCCTACTCGCGAAAGCGGAGTGGCAGCCAATCCAATGCTGACTGATACACCGCCATCGCGAGCAGGCTCGCTCCCACAGGGGATTGTTTTTGCCCTCAGACTTTGGGGTTGATCCAAAGCCTGTGGGCAGGCTTCAAATCACCCGCGGTGACGACCACGGAAGTAATTGATCAGCCCTTGGGTCGAGGCGTCCTCGGCCGGGGTTTCTTCGCTGCCGACCAAGCGGTTGTAGACACCTTTGCCCAGCTCTTTGCCCAGCTCCACACCCCACTGGTCGAAGGCATTGATGCCCCAGATCACGCTTTGCACGAAGACTTTGTGTTCGTACATCGCCACCAGAGCGCCGAGGCGACGCGGGCTGATGCGTTCAACCACCAGGGTGTTGCTCGGACGGTTGCCCGGGATCACCTTGTGCGGCGCGAGCTTGTGCACCTCGGCTTCACTCATGCCTTTGTCGCGCAGCTCGGTTTCGGCCTCGCCAAGGGTCTTACCGAGCATCAGCGCCTGGCTCTGCGACAGGCAGTTGGCGTACAGCCACTGGTGGTGATCGGACACCGGGTTGAAGCTGACGATCGGCACGATGAAGTCGGCCGGGATCAGTTGGGTGCCCTGGTGCAGCAACTGGTGATAGGCGTGCTGACCGTTGCAGCCGACGCCGCCCCAGATCACCGGCCCAGTGTCGGTGGACACCGGCTTGCCGTCCTGGCGCACGCTCTTGCCGTTGGATTCCATGTCCAGTTGTTGCAGGTGCTTGGTGATGTTACGCAGGTAGTGATCGTACGGCAGGATCGCGTGGCTTTGTGCGCCCCAGAAGTTGCCATACCACACGCCGAGCAAGGCCAGCAGCACCGGCATGTTCTGTTCGAACGGTGCGCTCTGGAAGTGCTGGTCCATGGTGTAGGCACCGGACAGCAATTCCTTGAAGTTGGACATGCCGATGGCCAGTGCAATCGGCAAACCGATGGCCGACCACAGCGAGTAGCGCCCGCCAACCCAGTCCCACATCGGGAAGATGTTTTCTTCGCGGATGCCGAACGCTACCGCGGCGGCATTGTTGCTCGATACCGCGATGAAGTGGCGATACAACTCGGCTTCCGAACCACCCTGGGCCAGATACCAGGCACGGGCGGCTTGGGCGTTCTTCAGGGTTTCGAGGGTGTTGAAGGATTTCGACGAGACGATGAACAGGGTGGTCTCGGCGCGCAGCTTCATGGTCAGTTCGTGGAACTCGCTGCCGTCGATGTTCGCCAGGTAATGGCAACGCACGCCTTTCTGGGCGTAGGACAACAGCGCTTCGGACACCAGCTCAGGGCCGAGGAACGAGCCGCCGATGCCGATGTTCACCACGTCAGTGATCGGCTTCTCGGTGTAACCGCGCCACAGACCATCGTGGATACGGCCGACGAGGTCGGTGATCTGGTTCAGTACCTTGTGCACTTCGGGCATCACGTTGACGCCGTTGACCGACAGCTTGTCGCCAACCGGGCGACGCAGGGCCGTGTGCAGGGCCGGACGGCCTTCGGAAGAGTTGACGATTTCGCCGTCGAACAGCGACTTGATCGCGCCCTTGAGGTCGACTTCGTTGGCCAGACCCACCAGCAGGTTGCGGGTCTCGGCGTTGATCAGGTTTTTCGAATAGTCGAGAAACAGGCCGCAGCTGCTGAGGGTGAACTGAGTAAAACGCTGCGGATCGGCATTGAAGGCTTCGCGCATGCTGAAATCCTGCATGGCTTGGCGGTGGTCATTCAACGCTTGCCAGGCAGGCAGAGCGGTAACGTCGTGAGGAGTGCGGTAATACGCCATCGCTGCGGGTTTCCTTATTACTTGAACGGCCTTTTGAACACTAAAAGTCCCGGAGCGCTGCGGGTGGGCGTTCCGGTCAACTGCGTCGACACGATTTCATGGCGCAGGGCGGATACATTAAACCCCGCGCAATGATCTGTCTTGACTTTGTCTGACCTGTTTCCGGTACTTTTTTAACACCAAAGTTAGGAACGGTCCGACAAACGGAAGAGACAGGACTCGGATCAGGCGACCTGGACCGGAATGGCGTTGCTGGTGTGGCTCAATTCATTGCCCGGTGCCATGTAGAGCATGCGCGGCTTGAAGTTGAGCAGTTCGGCTTCGCTGTAATGAGCGTAAGCGCAGATGATCACGCGATCGCCAACCTTGGCCTTGTGCGCGGCGGCGCCGTTGACCGAGATCATGCGCGAACCTTCTTCGCCACGAATGGCGTAGGTGGTGAAGCGCTCGCCGTTGTCGACGTTGTAGATCTGGATCTGTTCGTACTCACGGATGCCGGACAGGTCCAGCCATTCACCGTCGATGGCGCAGGAGCCTTCGTAATCGAGTACTGCGTGGGTGACTTCGGCGCGATGCAGCTTGGCTTTGAGCATGATGGCGTGCATGAGTATTTCCCAGGTCGGAATCGAACGGCGGGCAGTTTGCCCGAAGGGTTTGTGGGCGGCAATACGAATGAAGCGAAGGGTTTGAAGTGTACTTTTGTGGCGAGGGGGCTTGCCCCCGTTCCAGTGCGTAGCACTGGCAAAATTTCGGAAACGCTCGAAAGTTTGGGGCCGCTTCGCAGCCCAACGGGGCGGTGCGGCGGTCCGACAAGCCCCCTCACCACAGACTCACTCCACAGAGTTCGAGAGTGTTTAGACGGGCGCGTCGAGGTTCAGGTGCAGGTTGTCGATCAACCGCGTTGTCCCCAGGAACGCCGCCACCAGAATCACCAGGTCACGATCCTGCGCCGTCGCCGGGCGCAAGGTCAGGGCATGGCGGATTTCCAGATAGTCAGGACGCAGGCCGGCTGTTTCGAGCTGTTTTATCTGCGTGCCGATCAGCGCCGGGTAGTCGCGTTCACCCTGCTTGATCGCCTCGCCGATCGCTTTCAGCGTGCGGTAGACCACCGGTGCCACAGCACGTTGCTCTTCGTTGAGGAAGCCGTTGCGCGATGACAGCGCCAGGCCATCGGCCGCGCGAACAGTGGGTTCACCGATGATCTGGATCGGCATGTTCAGGTCATGAACCAGCGCACGAATCACCGCCAGTTGCTGAAAGTCTTTCTCGCCGAAAATCGCCAGGTCCGGCTGGACCATGTTGAACAGCTTGCTGACCACCGTCGCCACGCCTTCGAAATGCCCCGGGCGGCTGGCGCCGCACAGGCCTTCGGACAATTGCGGGACACTGACGCGGGTCTGGCCGGCCATGCCGTCGGGATACATCTCTTCAACAGTGGGGGCAAACAGCAGATGGCAACCGGCCTGGAGCAGTTTTTCCTGGTCGGCGGCGAGGGTGCGCGGGTACTTGTCGAGGTCTTCGCCAGCACCGAATTGCAGCGGGTTGACGAAAACGCTCGCCACCACGAAGTCCGCCCGTTGCGAGGCTTTGGTCACCAGCGCCACGTGGCCGCTGTGCAGGTTGCCCATGGTTGGCACAAAGGCGATGCGCTTGCCTTCGCTACGGGCACGGGCCACGGCGGCCCGCAGTTCGCGTACGGTTTTTACGGTGTTCATGCAGAAAATCCGTGTTCGATCCCAGGGAAAGTTGCCGCTTTGACTTCAGTCACGTAGGCGTTCAATGCCGCTTCAATGCTGGTCTGGCCAGTCATGAAGTTTTTCACGAATTTTGGCACGCGGCCGGTAATGGACAGGCCCAGCATGTCGTGCAGAACCAGTACCTGGCCATCGGTGCGATTACCGGCGCCAATACCAATCACCGGAATCTTCACCGCCTGGGTGATTTCTTCCGCCAGTTCGCTCGGGACGCACTCGAGCAGCAGCATTGCCGCGCCAGCCTGTTCCAGGGCGATCGCGTCGGCACGCATCTGCCGCGCCTGGTTTTCATTGCGGCCCTGGACCTTGTAGCCGCCCAGGATGTTCACCGACTGCGGCGTCAGGCCCATGTGCGCGCAGACAGGGATGCCGCGCTCGGCCAGCAGGCGGATCGAATCGGCCAGCCACAACGCTCCTTCAACCTTGACCATATGCGCGCCGGCCTGCATCAACAGGGCGCTGTTGGTCATGGCTTGCTCGGTGGTGGCGTAGGCCATGAAAGGCAGGTCGGCGAGGATCAGGGCATCGCTGTTACCGCGTTTGACGGCGGCCACGTGATAAGCCATTTCTGCGGTGGTGACAGGCAAGGTGCTGTCGTGGCCCTGCAAAACCATGCCGAGGGAGTCGCCCACCAGCAGCACTTCGACGCCAGCCTGGTTGCAGGCATGGGCGAAGGTCGCGTCGTAGCAGGTCAGCATGGTGATCTTTTCACCTTTTTGCTTCAGACCTTGCAGGGTGGTCAGGGTGATGGCTGGCATGAAAAGTTCCTCATTCAGGCGCTGTGGAAACTACTGCGAGTAACGCGCGTGATTCTTCGTTGAATACAGGCGCACGCTCTTTCGTCGTGCTTTTAAGGCCTGGATTGCGCCCTTGAACGCCGTGTTGGCGGCAGCGGGACGCCTATAGTCGTGAGGAGAACGAGGGAAGTCAATTGCGTGTGTTACCGCATTGTTACGGGTGGGGTGTTACCGGGGTAACTGATGCGATTCAGCAGTCGAAGCTGCGACCAGTGTGGGAGCGGGCTTGCTCGCGAAGGGGGGCATCACATTCAACATTTTTGTTGATTGAAACACCGCTTTCGTCGGAACGCCGCCCGGAGCAAGCCCGCTCCCACAGGGGAACTTGGTCAATTCTGAGGGAGGCGTTCCAGGCCGACGAACGGGCATGCCTTGAGCAGTTCGGCCAAGGTCCGGCCATCGGCCAGGCGCAGATCCGCAGGTGCCAGTTCCGCCAGTGGATACAGCACGAAGGCCCTTTCCTGCATGTGGTAATGGGGAACCTTGAGGCGCGGTTCGTCGATCAGGCGATCACCGAACAGCAATATGTCGAGGTCCAGCGTGCGCGGCCCCCAGCGCTCAAGGCGCTCACGACCCTGGCCGTTTTCGATGGCCTGCAAGGCATCGAGCAAATCCAGCGGCGCCAGCGTGCTGTCGAGAGCGGCCACCGCATTGGTGTAGCGCGGTTGTCCGGGTAGCAGCGAGTCGCTTTGATAAAACGCAGAAACCCCGACCAGCGCCGTTTGCGGCAAATGCGCCAGCGCCTCGACGGCGCTGCGCAATTGGTCGGCGGGGGCAGCCAGATTGCTGCCCATGCCGATGTAGATGCGTTCCATGGATTACTCGCCCGTGGTGCTCGAAGCGCCGGCAGCGCGTTTGCGCTTGGAACCGCCGCTGCGGCGACGCTTGCGCGGGGCGCCGGTGCCTTCGTCCTTGCCGCTGAGGTCGCGAATCATGTCGCGACGCTCGCTTTCGTTGGCGTCCTGATAGTCCGTCCACCATTCGCCCAGGCCATCGGTCTGCTCGCCGGCGCTTTCGCGTAGCAGCAGGAAGTCGTAGCCGGCGCGGAAGCGCGGATTGTCCAGCAGCAGATCGGCACGCTTGCCGCTGCGGCGGGGCAGGCGCTCCTGCATGTCCCAGATCTCGCGGATCGGCATGGTGAAGCGTTTCGGAATCGCGATGCGCTGGCACTGTTCGGCAATCAGTTCGTGCGCAGCTTCCTGCATCGCCGGAATCGGCGGCATGCCACGCTCCTGCAGGCGCAGGACGCGGGCCGGCAGGGCAGGCCAGAGCAGGGCTGCAAACAGGAACGCCGGGGTGACCGGTTTGTTCTGCTTGATCCGCAGGTCGGTATTGATCAGGGCTTCGCTGATCAGGGTGTGGGTGTACGTCGGGTTGTATTCCAGTGCTTCGGCGCAGGCCGGGAACAGTGGGTCGAACAACTGCAGGTCGACCAGCATTTCAAACGTATCGGCGGCATGGCCGGAGAGGAACAGCTTGAGCACCTCTTCGAACAGGCGGGCCGACGGGATCTCGCGCAGCATCGGCGCCAGGCCGCGGATCGGCAGGGCGCTGTGTTTTTCGATGCCGAAGTTCAGCTTGGCGGCGAAACGCACGGCCCGCAGCATCCGTACCGGGTCTTCCTGGTAGCGTTGCGTCGGATCGCCGATCAGGCGGATCAGGTGGTTGCGGATGTCGTGTACGCCGTTGGCGTAGTCGAGGATGCGTTCGCTGACCGGATCGTAATACAAGGCATTGATGGTGAAGTCGCGACGTTGCGCGTCCTCTTCCAGGGTGCCATAGACGTTATCGCGCAAGATGCGCCCGCTTTCGTTGCGCGAAGACTGGTTGCTGTCTTCCTCGTCTTCGTTTTGCGGGTGATTGGCGCGGAAGGTCGCGACTTCGATGATTTCGCGGCCGAAGTGGATGTGCACCAGCTTGAACCGGCGCCCGATGATTCGCGCGTTACGGAATTCGGCCCGTACCTGTTCCGGTGTGGCGCTGGTGGCAACGTCGAAATCTTTCGGTGTGATACCCAGCAGCATGTCGCGCACGCAACCGCCAACCAGGTAAGCCTGATAACCGGCGTTCTGCAGGCGTTCAACGATATTCACCGCGTAGCGGCTGAATTGCGCCTTCTGCAGCGAGTGTTGGCCGCTGTTGAGCACTTCAGGCGTGCTGCGAATGTGTTGCGTAGGACGCTTGGGAGAACGGAATGACTGGAACAGCTTCTTCAGCATGGGATGCACTGTTTGAAGGAATATTCGGCCATAACAGAAGAATGACCGCATGATGGGCGGGGATTCTAGCATTTAGTCGGGGGATGGTGTAGGACACAGCAGATATGAGCTGTAGGCCGCAGGCTTCAAGGCCGGAACGAGCCGATTTGCGGGGATTTCCGAATCGCGAAAACCACAAGGGGAGCCGAAGCTCCCCAAGAAGTAGTTGCATGCTCTATTTTTATTTTTGGTTTCGGGCTTCTTGTTTTTGTTGAGTGCCCTCGCCATGAAGCTCTCCTTCATGACCCTCCCAATCGGGAGCCAAGAGCAAACGGATTGCTTTGGTCGCTGAATTGCTGTGATCTTTCGATCCAACCAGTACAGGCTCTGTCTTAAGACAGTTTTTTGTTGTTCTCGGCCTGGTCGTGGGGCAAGCCCCAAATACAACGCCTCTCCAAAAGAATCAGTTAGCTGCGCCTCTCGCCGTCTTGTTTTTATTGTGCGTGAGTCGATTCGTCTTATTTTTATTGTCTTGTGCATTGCTTGTTATTGTTCTTGTATCAAACATATAGCAGGGTGCGTGCCAACTTTTGCGAAACCCAATAAAACAAGGGGTTAGGTCGGTCGACAGGCATTTCGAGGGCGAAAAAAAGCCGGGGCTTCGTTACCGTAAGCCCCGGCTTCTGTTACGTGAAAAAGCTGAGGTAACAGTTTTTTCAGAAAGTCACGTGTTACCCGCACATGAGACAGGTACGGTTCAGCTTTCGCTGGCCACCCCGGTCTTGCGCCGTGGGATGCCCAGGCGCTGACGGCGCTCCCACAGGCATTTGCGGCTGACCCCGAGCTTGCGGGCCAACTCGGTTTCGGTCATGTGGTCCTGATGCTCGAGGACGAAATGCTGGAAGTAGTCCTCCAGGGAGAGGTCTTCGGTCGGTTCGTGGTTGCTGTTACTGGCGTTGCCGTTGCCCTGTTGGGGCGGCAGGCCAATGAACTCGTCGTCTTCCAGGTCGCCCAGTTCGATGTCGATGCCCAGTAGCTCGGCGGAGATTTCCGGGCTTTCGCACAGGATAACGGCGCGCTCGACGGCGTTTTCCAGTTCACGAACGTTGCCCGGCCAGGAGTAGTGGCGAATGGCTTGCTCGGCATCCGCGGCGAATTTCAGGTCGGTGCGGTTGATCCGCGCACTTTGCCGCGCCAGGAAGGCGTTGGCGATCTCGTTGACGTCCGCACCGCGTTCGCGCAGGGCTGGGAGCTTCAGCGCGATAACGTGGAGGCGGTAATACAAGTCTTCACGGAACTGGCCGATCTTCGCCAGGCTCTTGAGGTCGCGGTGAGTCGCAGCGATCAGGCGCACATCGACTTTTTGCGACTGCACCGAGCCCACGCGACGAATTTCGCCTTCCTGCAATACGCGCAGCAGGCGAGCCTGGGCTTCCAGTGGCAGTTCGCCGATTTCGTCGAGGAACAGGGTGCCGCCGTCCGCCGCTTCCACCAGGCCGGCGCGCCCGGCGCTGGCGCCGGTGAACGCGCCTTTTTCGTGGCCGAACAGTTCTGACTCGATCAGGCTTTCCGGAATGGCCGCGCAGTTCACCGAAATCATCGGCGCCTTGGCGCGTTTGGACAGGTTGTGCAGGGCGCGCGCCACCAGTTCTTTACCGGTACCCGATTCGCCCTGGATCAGAACGTTGGAGTCGGTCGGTGCCACTTTGCGGATCTTGCCGTAGAGGTCCTGCATCGGTGGGCACGAACCAATAATGCCGATTTCACCGTTGCTGTTGTCGGTACCGGATTTCGCCGCGCCGTTGGCGGCTTTGCCGGCAACGGCTTCACCGCCGGTTTGTACCGTTTGTCGGTCACGCAGGATTCGTGCGGCCGCTTGCAGCATTTCGTCATGGTCGAATGGTTTGGCAATGTAGTCCACTGCGCCCATTTTCATCGAGTCGACCGCCGAGCGCAGGCTGGCATAGCTGGTCATGATCAGCACCGGCGTGCCCTGGGCAAGCTTGATCAACTCCGTGCCGGGCGCGCCCGGCAGGCGCAGGTCACTGATGATCAGGTCGAACGAGGGAATGGTGAAGCGTTCTTGTGCTTCCTGCACTGATCCGGCTTCGCTGACCTGGTACTGGTTACGTTCCAGCAGGCGGCGCAAGGCGGAGCGGATAATGGTTTCGTCTTCGACGATCAAAATGTGCGGCATTGATTCGATACTCTCGACGGTCTCAGTTCACAGCGGACGTCGCTTCGACATGACGCGGCAAGGTAACCCTGATTCGGGTGCCGCGTTGGCTTTGAACATCAGCCGGGCTGTCGATGGTGATTTGTCCATAATGCTCTTCAACGATGGAATAGACCAGTGCAAGGCCCAGACCGGTGCCTTCGCCAGGGTCCTTGGTGGTGAAGAAAGGTTCGAACAATCGGTCCATGATGCTCGACGGAATACCGCTGCCTTCGTCTTCCACGATCAGATCGACCGTGTGTTCGCCGGCTTCGCTCTTGACCCGTACCGCACTGCCGGGAGGCGAGGCGTCACGGGCGTTTGAAAGCAGGTTGATCAATACCTGGGCCAGCCGTTGCGGGTCGCCTTCGACCCAGTGTTCGGGGTCGCACAGGTTGTAGAACTGCACTTCGAAATTGCGTCGGTTCAGGGCCAGCAGGCCGATGGCATCCTGAGCCACTTCGGCCAGACAGACGGGCTCGTCGCTGTGCTGATGGCTGCCGGCATGGGCAAAGCTCATCAGTGACTGGACGATGCGCGACACGCGTTTGGTCTGCTCGAGGATCTGGCCGCTGATTTCCTTCAGCTCGCCGTCTTCTTCACGTTCTTCGCGCAGGTTCTGCGCCAGACACGCGATACCGGTGATCGGGTTGCCGATTTCATGGGCTACGCCGGCCGCCAGTCGACCGATGCTGGCCAGACGCTCGGAGTGCACCAGTTTGTCCTCGAGCATCTGGGTTTCGGTCAAGTCTTCCACCAGCAACACCAGGCCACTGTTGCCCGGCGCGAGGGGTTCGTCGATCGCCGCTTTGTGCAGGTTCAGCCAGCGTGTCTGGCCGTCGAGGGCCAGGTGCTGTTTGTGCAAGTGTTCGTCCGGCAGATTGATGAAGCCTTGCAGCAGTTCTTTCCATGGGTCGGCAATGGTGCTCAGGCGCGAACCGACCACGCGCTGCGCGGCGATGCCGGTGAGTTCCTCCATGGCCTTGTTCCACATGAGGATTTCCTGATCCTTGGCCAGCGAGCAAACGCCCATCGGCAATTCCTGCAGGGTCTGGCGGTGATAGCGGCGCAAGGCATCGAGTTCGGCGGCCAGGCCGGTCAGGCGCGAGTGGTAATCCTCGAGGCGGCTTTCGATGAAGTGAATGTCTTCGGTGACGTAGTTTTCGCCGCCGGCCTTGTACGGCAGGAACGTCTCGACCATGTCCTGGGCCACGCTTGGGCCCATCAGGCCAGAGAGGTTGGCCTCGATGCGGTCACGCAAGCGGCGCAGGGCATAGGGTCGGCGTTCGTCGAAAGGCAGATAGAGGTCGCGCAGTGCCTGTTCAACTTCTTTCTGCGCCGCTTTTGCACCCAGTGGCTTGGCCAGTTGCGTGGCGAACTCCTGGGGCGAGGCGGCGTGCAGTTCCCGGCGTTGCGGACGGCGCACGTTGTCCACGGCGCAGGCTTCGGCGGCGCTCGCCTCTTCGGTGCTGGCGTTGGTGAACAGCGAGATCAGGGTGAACATCAGCACGTTGGCCGCCAGCGAGGCAATCGCCGCCATGTGCCAACTGGTGTCGTCCAGCACGTAGATCATGTTCAGCAGCGGAATGTAGAAGCCCTGCAGATTGCCGACCAGTGGTAACAGCATGGTCACCAGCCACACCAGGATCCCCGCCAGCAAGCCGGCGATGAAGCCGCGACGGTTGGCGGTCGGCCAATACAGGACCGAGAGCACGCCCGGCAGGAACTGCAACGTGGCGACGAAAGCGACAATGCCGAGGTTGGCCAGGTCCTGCTCGGCACCGAGCATCAGGTAGAAGCCGTAGCCGGCCATGATGATCGCGACGATCAGCGCCCGGCGGGTCCACTTCAGCCAGCGGTAGATGTTGCCTTCGGCCGGTGGTTGATACAGCGGCAGCACCAGGTGGTTCAAGGCCATCCCGGACAGCGCCAGCGTGGTGACGATGATCAGGCCACTGGCGGCGGACAGCCCGCCGACATAGGCCAGCAACGCCAAAGCCTTGTTGTTGGCGGCGATGCCGATGCCCAGGGTGAAGTATTCCGGATTGGTGGTGGCGCCCAGTTTCAGGCCGGCCCAGAGAATCAGCGGCACCGCCAGGCTCATCAGCAACAGGAACAGCGGCAGGCCCCAGCTCGCACTGACCAGCGAGCGCGGGTTGAGGTTCTCGGTAAAGGTCATGTGATACATGTGCGGCATCACGATCGCCGAGGCGAAGAACACCAGCAACAGCGTACGCCACGGGCCTTCCTGCAAAGGCGTGTGCAGGGCGGCGAGCGCGGTCTGGTTTTGCAGCAGCCACAGCTCAAGCTGTTGCGGGCCGTCGAACACACCGTAAAGCGCATACAGCCCGACACCGCCGAGGGCGATCAGCTTGATCACCGACTCGAAGGCAATCGCGAACACCAGGCCTTCATGCTTTTCGCGGGTGGCGATGTGGCGGGAGCCGAAGAAAATCGTGAACAGCGTAATCAGTGCGCAGAAGCTCAGGGCCACGCGATGCTGTACCGGCTCGCGGGTGAGGATACCGATGGAGTCGGCGACCGCCTGAATCTGCAAGGCCAACAACGGCAATACGCCAACCAGCATGAAAATCGTGGTCAGCGCACCGGCCCAGGTGCTGCGGAAGCGGAAGGCAAACAGGTCCGCCAACGACGACAGTTGATAAGTGCGGGTGATCTTCAGGATCGGATAGAGCAGCACCGGCGCCAGCAGAAATGCCCCGGAAACGCCCAGGTAGCTGGACAGAAAACCATAGCCGTATTGATAGGCCAGGCCCACGGTGCCGTAAAACGCCCAGGCACTGGCGTAGACGCCCAGTGACAGGGTGTAAGTCAGCGGGTGGCGAATGATCGCCCGGGGGATCATGCCCCGTTCACTGATCCAAGCCACACCGAACAGCACCGCCAGGTACGCGGCGCTGATCAGGATCATCTGGGTCAGGCTAAAGCTCATCGGCATCTTTTTGGCTCTGCAGGATGAAGGTCACGACGATCAGAATCAGCCAGAGCAAATATGGGCGATACCAGGCGCCAGTGGCGTCGATCCACCAATCCATGATGGCCGGGGAAAACAGGTAAATCCCCACTACCAAAAGCAGGACCAAGCGATAGATGTACATCCCGGCCTCTCTTTTTTTATGCGCGTGCCCGAAAACGTGCGGCGATGGTAACGGATGGGCGCGCCACTGCAAGTGCGATCACAATAGCTGTGCCTCGGGCAGGCTCAGTGTGCGCGGGATCAACGAGGCATCCCAGTGGGCAATGCCCCAATTCAGCACTTCCCGTGGCGTGGCGTACGTCAGTTCGGCTCCAGGGTTCTGTCCCAGCGCCCGTAGCGCCCGCAGCAGCAGGGGCGTTGCCTGATCCTCGGTCAACGGCGGCGAACGGTAGGATTTACCGAGTTTGTTGCCATCCGGCTGGGTAATCAGCGGGATATGCAGATAACGCGGTTGAGGCAGGCCGAGCAGTTCTTGCAGGTAAAGCTGGCGGGGCGTGGAATCCAGCAGGTCGGCACCCCGAACGATATCGGTGATGCCCTGCCAGGCATCGTCCAGGACCACGGCCAATTGATAGGCGTAGAGCCCGTCGCGGCGGCGGATCACGAAGTCGCCGACTTCCCGACCCAGATGTTGGCGGTATTGGCCCTGCACCCGGTCGATGAAGTGGTATTCCAGTTCCGGTACGCGCAGGCGGATGGCCGCATCGTCAGTGCCATGGCCGGCATTGCGGCACAGCCCCGGATAAATCCCGTGATACGGTTCCAGCTGTTTGCGCGAGCAGGTGCAGGCGTAGGCCAGGCCGTGATTGAACAGGCGATTGAGCACCTCGGCGTAGGCATCGTGCCGCTCGCTTTGGCGAACCAGGTCGCCATCCCACTCGAAGCCATAGCTTTCCAGTGCCTTGAGAATGGCCGCCTGGGCGCCGGGTTCCTCGCGGGGCGGATCAAGGTCTTCCATGCGCATCAGCCAGCGTCCGCCCACCGAGCGCGCGTCAAGGTAGGAGGCCAGTGCGGCGACCAGCGAGCCGAAATGCAGATGGCCGCTAGGGGTGGGGGCGAAGCGCCCGATGTAGGGGGTGTTGGCGGTCATGAATGCATTTAAAGCCAAAAAAACATCAGAAACAAAAACGGAGCGTTCGCACGCTCCGTTCTTCGTTCAAGTCGCAATTATTTGCCGACTTGCTTTTCCTTGATTTCTGCCAGGGTCTTGCAGTCGATGCACAGGTCGGCGGTAGGACGCGCTTCGAGGCGCTTGACGCCAATTTCGATGCCGCAGGATTCACACCAGCCGTACTCTTCGTCTTCGATCAGTTGAAGTGTCTTGTCGATCTTCTTGATCAACTTGCGTTCACGATCGCGGGCACGCAGTTCGAGGGCGAATTCCTCTTCCTGGCTGGCACGGTCTGCCGGATCAGGAAAGTTGGCCGCTTCGTCCTTCATGTGGTCCACGGTCTTGTCGACACCTTCCATCAGCTCTTTCTTCCACTGATTCAGGACCTTGGTGAAGTGCTTGCGCATGGGCTCGCCCATGTACTCTTCGCCGGCTTTCTGAACATAGGGCTCGAAGCCGCTGATCGCCTGGTTTTGCTGCTTTGCTTGGGTGGACATGAAATAGACCGCCTCTACTCTTGTAATCCATCTGCGCAGGATTGCTCCATCACCGGCACCTGCCGGCCCTGCGGCTGCAAGCGGGCGAACTTACCAGATCAACTCGGGCCGCGCTACTCCCGGATGTCGAGCTCGCGGCACATGGTGCTTGCAAATGATGACAAACCGTTGTCTGGTGGCTCTGGAGCCCTGCTCAATTATTGATTTTAGTCAAACCTTGCGCGCACGCTTGAGTCGTTTGTGATCGGGGTTACAAGGCCTCTGACCGCTTTAGGTTCTCGCTCGTTCCTGCGCTTGGGTAGAATCGGTTTTTTTTCCGTTGAAGGAAGGCTAATGGCTCAGCCCTACAGTGCCCGCAGTCGCGCGATCGAACCTTTTCATGTCATGGCGCTGTTGGCGCGGGCCAATGAATTGCAGGCGGCCGGCCACGATGTGATTCACCTGGAAATCGGCGAGCCGGACTTCACCACCGCCGAACCGATCATCCAGGCCGGTCAGGCTGCGCTGACAGCGGGGAAAACCCGTTACACCGCCGCGCGCGGCATTCCGGAGCTGCGTGAGGCCATTTCGGGCTTTTATCAGCAGCGTTATGGTTTGAACATCGACCCGCGGCGCATCCTCATCACGCCTGGCGGCTCCGGCGCGTTGCTGCTGGCCAGCGCTTTGTTGGTCGACCCCGGTAAACACTGGCTGCTGGCGGACCCGGGCTACCCGTGTAACCGGCACTTCCTAAGGCTGGTGGAAGGCGCGGCACAACTGGTGCCGGTCGGTCCGGATGTGCGTTATCAATTGACGCCGGGTCTGATCGAGCGTCATTGGGACCACGACAGCGTCGGCGCATTGGTGGCGTCGCCAGCCAATCCCACCGGCACGATCCTGACCCGCGACGAGCTGGCGAAGCTGTCTGTCGCGATCAAGGAGCGCCACGGTCATCTGGTGGTCGACGAGATTTATCACGGCCTGACCTACGGCACCGATGCGGCCAGCGTGCTGGAAGTCGACGACAGTGCATTCGTTCTGAACAGTTTTTCGAAGTATTTCGGGATGACCGGTTGGCGGCTCGGATGGCTGGTGGCCCCCGACGCAGCCGTCGGTGAGCTGGAAAAGCTCGCCCAGAATCTCTACATCAGTGCTCCAAGCATGGCACAGCACGCTGCACTGGCCTGTTTCGAGCCGGCAACCATCAGCATTCTCGAAGAGCGTCGCGCCGAATTTGGCCGGCGTCGGGATTACCTGCTGCCGGCCTTGCGTGAATTGGGCTTCGGCATTGCCGTGGAGCCGGAAGGGGCGTTCTACTTGTACGCCGATATCAGCAAGTTCGGCGGCGATGCCTTCGCGTTCTGTAAGCATTTTCTCGAAACCGAACATGTGGCATTCACCCCGGGGCTGGATTTCGGGCGTTATCAGGCCGGGCATCATGTGCGGTTCGCCTATACGCAAAATCTCGAGCGTTTGCAGGAGGCGGTCGAGCGCATTGCCCGTGGGTTGCGGAGCTGGCAAGGCTGATGCGTTTTCATCCTCCCCTCGAAGAAGGGCGCCTGATCCGACGTTACAAGCGTTTTCTCGCCGATATCGAAACCGTTGGCGGCGAATTGCTGACCATCCACTGCCCGAACACAGGCTCGATGCTCAATTGTCAGGTCGAAGGCGGGCAGGTCTGGTTCAGTCGCTCCAACGACCCGAAACGCAAGTTGCCCGGCACCTGGGAGATCGGTGAAACCCCGCAAGGGCGGCTGTTTTGCGTGAACACCGCCCGGGCCAATGGTTTGATCGAAGAGGCGTTGCTGGCGGGCGTCATCTCCGAACTGAACGGTTTTACCGGGCTCAAGCGCGAAGTAGCTTATGGTCAGGAAAACAGTCGTATCGATTTCCGCCTTGATTATCCCGACGGGCCGGCCTACGTCGAAGTCAAAAGCGTGACCTTGGGCTTCGACGGTACGGCGGTGGCGGCGTTTCCCGATGCAGTCACCCAACGTGGCGCCAAGCATCTGCGGGAGCTGGCGCA
This sequence comes from Pseudomonas sp. P4_B4, assembly GCF_056402255.1. Classification (NCBI taxonomy): domain Bacteria; kingdom Pseudomonadati; phylum Pseudomonadota; class Gammaproteobacteria; order Pseudomonadales; family Pseudomonadaceae; genus Pseudomonas; species Pseudomonas sp. P4_B4. The sequence goes on along the minus strand of NZ_JBFUHS010000022.1, from coordinate 13,724 downwards.
CTTGGCCAGGGACGGTATTCGCGCGGTGCAGTTGTACTGTGTTTGCCTGGCCGACATCGAGGCCGTGCGCCCGGCGCAGGAAATCGATCCGGCTTATGCGCAGGCCTTGCGTGAGGCTATCGCCTGCGGGGTCGAGGTATTGGCTTACGGTGTGCGGTTGAACCACGAAGAAATGCTGGTCGACCGGCGTCTGGACGTGTTGCCGGGTGGCTAAAGGCTGATCCAGATCCCTTGTTCATCCTCGCGGCAGGCCACGCTGGTCAAGGCTTGCCCCGCGCAAGGGCCGGCGACGCATTCGCCGTCTTCGATCAGGAACAGTGCGCCATGGGTGGCGCACTCGATCAGGCTGTTGCTGGGGTCGAGAAACTGGTCGGGATGCCACTCCAGGGCAACGCCCCGGTGCGGGCAGCGATTGATGTAGACATAAACCTGCCCGCTACGGCGCACCGCAAAAAACTTTTGGCCATCGATGTCGAACCCGCGGCTGCTGTCATTGACCAGCTCGGCACCTGCGCAAAGCAACTTCATGTCTATCCTCGGTCCCGCGGCTTGCAATTATCAATTGGCCGTCTTGCCCGCCGGGGGACAAGTGCCTGGCGTCGAGGATACTTGGCCTGATCATTCGATGCCCGGGAAACCTTCAAAGAAAGCTGTTTATGCGCCTGACCACCCGCGTCAGCGTGATCTGCATGGAGCATCCATCGCCGCATCCTGCCAGTACTTTTCCAAAGGCAAAAAAAGACCCGGCAAGAGCCGGGTCAAATAACCGTGATTAGCCTGATGAGGAGATAATCCGAGAGTCCGAACCAAGGGCTTTTCAGAATATCGACCAGTCTCGCGACCAGTTGTGATAATCATATCGATTCTCATTACCAAGTCAACCGCTGTTTTTTTGATTTCTTTGCGATTCGCTGGATTTGCGTCTGCAGACCCCGTAATCATTAGGTTTCAGGTTGAAAACTTTCAGAAGTATTTGCCGGATCAAATCTTGTGGCGTGAAGAGATGGCTTCCAGTTGTTTGTTCAACGCTTCCTTGCGCTCGGCAGGAATGTCGTTCCAGTGAACGTCCATCAGGGCGCCTTCAATTGCGTACAACAACACCTTGGACGCCCGAAAACCGCGCGTGCGCACGGCCCGATAAGCATCCACCGCCCCGAGGCGACGCAAGTCCGAAGCGCTATGGATGCCCACGGCATGCAGCCATTGCGCTGACGTCTTGCCAAGATTCTTCAGGTGTTGCAGTTCATCATTCATCAAGCCTCCTTGCGATGGCCGAATGGAGAGCGTGGGCAATCTTCTGAGGAGTGTAGCCATCAGTAGGAAAAGCGTGATTGTTTGCTCGTTTTCGACGCAAATGCTTCTAAGAAACGAGTATTGGCAGAGCGTGAAAAGTCCGCGAACGCGGTAGGAAGAGGCGGGGAAGAATCAGGAATTACGGCTGAACATTCCCGCAGTCCAGCGCAACGGGGCGCTGGACGTGTCAGTCACCGATGTCGATCAGCGGGTGCGATAGCGCAATCGCGTGCCGAAGTTCATCGACATCAGGATTTCGTCGGCGCTGAGTTCCACCGGAAAGTAGGCGCCGGAAATTTGCGCGTGGGCCAGGCTCGCGCCTTCCAGGTTCGCTTTACTGAAATCAATGCCGCGCAAGTCGGCGGAGCGGAAGTAGGCGTCGCTGAAATCCACGCCATCTGCATTCAGCTCGCGCAGGTCCAGCCCCCGGAAATCTCCACCCACCATGTCGATGGGGCCATCCTTGGGGCGTTCACTGTTGAAGCCTCTGATGTCGTCTTTGTGCAGCAGGGCATAAAGCGGTGTGTCGAGAAGTTTAGGCTGGCTCATGTCGCATCACCTGATGGTTTTATGGCGCCATTATAGTGCCACTATTTGACGGTCGTGAAGCCAGCGCGGGCCTCACGACCGAAATAGTTTCTTACAGGCCTGGCAGGCGCTGGCGAATCTGTTCCACAACGGTATCGAGCGTCCCGCTTTCATTGGTCTGGACACGCTTGCTGCAGAGGATTTCCGCGGGTGTCAGCGCTTCACGGCTGGCTTGCTGGGCTGCGATAACAGCCAGGGTGGCATCGGACGGGTCTTTCTTGTCTGCCTGGCGCATGGCCAGCCAGCTTTCGATCACGGCCTGTGGCGCATTGCAGTCGAGGATCAGGAAGGGTGCGCCCGTGGCCTCGGCCACCTTTGCGGCACTGTCACGCTGATCACGCTTGAGGTAAGTGGCGTCGACCACCACCGGGAAGCCCGCACGCAGAATGACGTCGGCGATTTCATGCAGGCGGGCATAGGTCGCGATGCTGGCGTCGGCGCTATAGATGCCGGCCTGTACATCATTCTCGACGGTTTGCTCGCCGAACAGGCGCTTGCGCTCGACATCGGAGCGCAGGCGAATTGCGCCCAGGGCTTCGACCAGGCGCATGGCGACATGGCTCTTGCCGACGGCGGAAACGCCGCTGGTAATGGCCATAAAGCGCGAAGGAATGGTGCTGTAGCTTTCCGCCAGGTTGGCGTAGTTGCGGTACTGGCGCAGGGTTGTGGCGCGTTGCACCGCAGTGGCGTCGGCCGGCATGCTGAACAGGGCAACCTTGGCGCGAACCAGTGCGCGGTAGGCTTTATAGAAGTTCAGCAGTTCGAGGCCGCGATAGTCACCGGTCAGCTCCAGGTACTGGCTGATGAAGCGACGCGCCAGGCACTTCAGGCCGCGATCTTCCAAGTCCATCGCCAGGAAGCCGGTGTCGGCATAAACGTCGGTAAAGCGAAACGGTTCATTGAATTCGATGCAGTCGAAGATCACGACCTTGCTGTCGATCACGGTTGCGTTGCCCAAGTGGATATCACCGTGGCATTCACGAATGAAGCCTTCGGCCTTGCGCTGGGCGAACAGCGGTTTGAGGCGCTCGAAGCTGCTTTCGGCCCAGGCTTGCAGGGCGTCGAGTTGCAGCAGGTCGGCTTTGTCGCTGAGGAATGGACGGATCTGTTCGAAGTTCTGTCGCACCGGCGCCATGACGCTGTCCGGTGTGCCGGCTTCGTGCCCGGCTGGCACTTTCGGTGCGCTGAGGTGGAAGCGGGCGATTCGCTCGGCCATCTCGTCGATGTGCGCGGTGGTCAGTTCGCCATTGGCTTGAAGGGTGCTGAGCAAGCCGTTTTGCGGGAACTGGCGCATCTTCAGTACGTATTCGATGGCCGGGCCTTCGCCACCCAGTTGCGGAGCCTCGGCGCTGCCGGTGACGGGCAGCACTTCGAGGTACAAATCGTCGGTCAGGCGCTGGTTCAGGCGCAGTTCTTCAGCGCAAAAGTGTTCGCGAGCCTCAAGGCTGGTGAAGTCGAGAAAACCGAAATTGACCGGCTTCTTCACTTTATAGGCATAGGGGCCGGTGAGCAGTACCCAGGAAATATGGGTCTCGATGACCTGGAATCCCTCTACAGGATGCGGGTAGAGGGCAGGGTTTTGCAGGGCAGCGATCAGGGACTGGCTCACAGGCGATCCTTCAGAGACTGGGAAATTCAAGGCCGTCATTATGGCCGCAAGTCCGCTCGACGCAAACCTCGGAGCGCTCCTGTTGAGGATGAATAAAGTGCGTATAATCCGCCGCCATGACTCGTACTCGAACTCCCCGAACCCCAAAAAAACCACCCTCCAGGGGCCTGCGCCCGTGGCTGGGCTGGGCCATTAAACTCAGTCTGGTCGCCCTGGTAGTGCTGGCCGGATTCGCCGTTTACCTTGATGCAATCGTCCAGGAGAAGTTCTCCGGCAAGCGCTGGACCATCCCGGCCAAGGTTTACGCGCGCCCGCTCGAACTGTTCGTCGGACAGAAGCTGAGCCGGGATGATTTCCTGACTGAACTCGATGCCCTGGGCTATCGCCGTGAAAGCGTGGCTAACGGTCCGGGTGCGGCGTCGGTCAACGGCAATACCGTTGATCTGAACACCCGTGGCTTCCAGTTCTATGAAGGCATGGAGCAAGCGCAACCGGTGCGGGTGCGTTTCTCCGGAGATTACGTGGCCGAATTGGCGGGGGCAAAAGGCTCGAAACTGTCGGTGGTGCGCCTGGAGCCGCTGCTGATCGGCGGCCTGTACCCGAAAAACCTCGAAGACCGGATTCTGATCAAGATCGATCAGGTGCCGCCGTACCTGCTTGAAACGCTGGTGGCGGTAGAGGACCGCGATTTTTATCATCACTTTGGTGTTTCGCCGAAGTCGATCGCCCGTGCAGTCTGGGTCAACGGTTCGTCCGGACGCATGCGTCAGGGCGGCAGTACCCTGACTCAGCAGTTGGTCAAAAACTTCTACCTGACCAACGAGCGCAGCCTGAACCGCAAACTCACCGAAGCGATGATGGCGCTGCTGCTTGAACTGCATTACGACAAGCGCGAAATCCTTGAGGCTTACCTCAACGAAGTGTTCATCGGGCAGGACGGTCAGCGCGCGGTGCATGGTTTCGGTCTCGCCAGCCAGTTCTTCTTCAGTCAGCCGCTGGCCGAACTCAAGTTGCACCAGGTCGCACTGCTGGTGGGCATGGTCAAGGGACCTTCTGCCTATAACCCCCGTCGTTATCCGGAGCGTGCCCTCGAGCGGCGCAACCTGGTACTCGATGTGCTGCAGGAGCAGGGCGTTGCGACTGCCGAGCAGGTTGAGGCGGCGAAGAAAATGCCGCTGGGCGTGACCAAGCGCGGCAGTCTGGCGGACAGCTCGTTCCCCGGCTTCCTCGATCTGGTCAAACGCCAGTTGCGTGAAGACTATCGCGACGAAGACTTGACCGAAGAAGGTCTGCGGATCTTCACCAGTTTCGACCCGATCCTGCAGATGAAGGCTGAAGCCTCGGTCAACGACACCTTCAAGCGTCTGGCAGGACGCAAGGGTTCCGATGACGTCGAAGCGGCAATGGTCGTGACCAACCCGGAGACCGGGGAAGTGCAGGCCATGATTGGCAGTCGCCAGGCCAGTTTTGCCGGGTTCAACCGGGCGCTGGATGCGGTACGGCCGATCGGCTCGCTGATCAAGCCGGCGGTTTACCTGACCGCGCTGGAGAAACCCAGCCAGTACACACTGACCAGTTGGCTGTCGGACGAATCCTTCTCGGTCAAAGGCGCCGATGGTCAGGTCTGGAAGCCGCAGAACTATGATCGTCGTTCTCACGGTACGGTGTTCCTATATCAAGGCCTGGCGCATTCCTACAACCTGTCGACCGCGCGTCTCGGTTTGGCGGTTGGCGTGCCGAACGTCCTGAAGACGGTGGAGCGCCTGGGTGTGACCCGTGAATTCCCGGCCTTCCCGTCGATGTTGCTCGGCGCCGGCGGCATGACGCCAATCGAAGTGGCGACCATGTACCAGACCCTCGCCAACGGCGGCTTCAATACGCCGATGCGCGGGATTCGCAGCGTGCTGACTGCCGAGGGCGAGCCGCTCAAGCGTTATCCGTTCCAGATCCAGCAGCGTTTCGATCCGGCCTCCATTTACCTGATCCAGAGCGCCATGCAGCGGGTGATGCGTGAAGGTACCGGCAGCTCGGTCTATAACGTGCTGCCAAGGACCCTGACCCTGGCGGGCAAGACCGGTACCAGTAACGACTCGCGCGACAGCTGGTTTGCCGGTTTCAGTCAGGACTTGCTGGCGGTGGTCTGGCTGGGTCGCGACGACAACGGCAAGACGCCATTCACCGGCGCCACCGGGGCCCTGCAGGTATGGACCAGTTTCATGCGCAAGGCCGACCCGTTGCCGTTGGACATGCCGCAGCCGGACAATATCGTTCAGGCCTGGGTTGATTCGCGAACCGGGCAAGGTTCTGACGCCGGTTGCCCGAGTGCCGTACAGATGCCGTATATTCGCGGCAGCGAACCGCCTCCCGGCGCCGCTTGCGGTGGTGAAAACCCTGCCGAGTCGGTGATGGACTGGGTCAAGGGCTGGATGAATTAAGCAAAGAGGGTTTCAAGTGAACAAGTGGTTGATTCCAGCGGTTGCCGCCGTAGCTTTGCTCAGCGGTTGCTCTAGCGTACAACGTGGCTCGATTCCGGTTGTGGATTCCGGCACCGTCGTGTCCAACAGTGAGCGGATCTCGGCCAATGGCGGCTTCCGCCAGACGACCGTCAAGCGCCCTGCACAAGGCCAGTCGCGGACCCAGGCGATTCCGCAAGGCGACAGCGGTGTAGTGGTGATGGTGCCAGGCGCTGCAACGACTTCGACGCCGATCAGCACCACACCGATTACCCCGGGTCCGATCACGCCGGGGCCAATTGACACGTCGCCGGTCCAGTCGGCGCCGATCAATCAGGGCAGCTACAGCATGCCGTCGTCGCCAAGCGGGATTCCGTCGGCCAGTTCGGGTGGCCTGTCGGCGGACGAGCAACTGGACGGCCCGGTGTTGGCCTTGCTGACCACCGCTCAACAGCAACAGACGAGCGGTGATCTCAACGGTGCTTCCTCCAGTCTCGAACGCGCCCAACGCGTTGCACCGCGTGAGCCGCAGGTGCTTTACCGTCTGGCGCAGGTGCGCATGGCTCAAGGCGATGCGGCCCAGGCCGAGCAGTTCGCTCGCCGTGGGCTGACCTTTGCCAATGGCCGTCCAGCCCTCCAGGCCAACTTGTGGGAGCTGATTGCCCAGGCGCGTGAAAAGCAGAGTGATTCCCAAGGCGCAGCACTGGCTCGTCAGAAGGCCAAGGTAACGCTGTGATGGACGCGCGCTTTCTGAAAATCGCCGATCAACTGTTGTTGATCGAGCGCGAGTTGCGGGTGCAAGGGTGGTGGGATGAAGTCTCGCCCTCTGCTGAAGCGCTTGCCAGTGTCGAGCCGTTTTCGGTCGATACACTGGATTTCGAGCAATGGCTGCAGTGGATCTTCCTGCCACGCATGAAGATGATCCTTGAGCAGGATTTGCCGCTACCCAATGCTTCGGGCATTCAGGAAATGGCCGAAATGGTCTTTGCTGGACGCAATGTCCAAGGCAAGGATCGGCAGTTGCAGGTATTGCTCAAACAGTTTGATCAATTGATCACGGCGTCTCGCTGAGCCAGAAGCTGCCAGCGTCCGCTGGCAGTTGTTCACAATCTCTCTCTATTTTGTCGGCCGCTGCGGGGTAAGTGCATGCGCGTGCCAATTTTTTACTAAAAGTTGCGCAATCGAAGCTAACACAGGGCTGATTTACGGGTTTTTTCTTGCGTTCTCATGTGCTTAGTAGAATAAAGCACATAGACGGCTTGACTTGCGAAGGACGAAACAGAAGAATCCAAAGTCCGCTGTACAGGGACTGCCAGAAGCAGACCCTCTCAGCAGATCATGAGGCGCATATCCGCGTCGACCTGTTACACCCGCAACGCGTTACCTCGCGCTGGGTGGGAAAGCCCCGCAACACTTGGGACGATCCCAATACTTGCTCAGTCAGTGCTGACGTAGTCGGCGACCACCGTCGCTCATGCTCTGCCGAGAAGTAAACCTATTAAGACCCGTCCCATTTTTCGTGGGCGGTATTCTGGCGTTTTAGAGGTGAGCAACGTGGAGCTTTTATCTGGCGGTGAGATGCTCGTCCGCTTCTTGCGTGACGAAGGCGTCAAATATATCTACGGGTACCCGGGTGGTGCTCTTCTTCATGTTTACGATGCCCTGTTCAAAGAACCGGAAGTGACCCACATCCTGGTTCGTCACGAGCAAGCGGCTACCCATATGGCTGACGGCTACGCCCGTGCCACCGGTAAAGCTGGTGTAGTACTGGTGACTTCCGGTCCTGGCGCAACAAACGCCATCACCGGTATCGCCACCGCCTATATGGACTCCATTCCGATGGTGATCATTTCCGGCCAGGTGCCTAGCACCATGGTCGGCACCGATGCGTTCCAGGAAACCGACATGATCGGTATCTCCCGGCCGATCGTGAAGCACAGCTTCATGATCAAGCACGCGTCGGAAATCCCGGAAGTCATGAAGAAGGCGTTCTACCTGGCGCAATCCGGTCGTCCTGGCCCGGTCGTTGTCGATATCCCGAAAGACATGACCAACCCGGCCGAGAAGTTCGAATACGTCTTCCCGAAAAAAGCCAAGCTGCGTTCCTACAGCCCGGCTGTTCGCGGTCACTCCGGTCAAATCCGCAAGGCGGCAGAAATGCTCCTGGCGGCCAAGCGTCCTGTGTTGTATTCGGGCGGCGGCGTGATCCTCGGCGGTGGTTCCGCGCCACTGACCGAACTGGCGAAGATGCTCAATCTGCCAGTGACCAATACCCTGATGGGCCTCGGTGGCTACCCTGGCACCGACCGTCAGTTCATCGGCATGCTCGGCATGCACGGCAGCTACACCGCAAACCTGGCGATGCACCATGCTGACGTGATCCTCGCTGTCGGCGCACGTTTCGACGACCGTGTCATCAACGGCGCGTCGAAGTTCTGCCCGAATGCCAAGATCATTCACATCGACATCGACCCGGCTTCGATCTCCAAGACCATCAAGGCCGACGTGCCTATCGTGGGTCCGGTTGAGAGTGTCCTGACCGAAATGGTCGCGATCCTCAAGGAAATCGGCGAGACCCCGAACAAGGACTCCGTTGCCAGCTGGTGGAAGCAGGTTGACGAGTGGCGCGGTGATCGTGGCCTGTTCCCGTATGACAAGGGCGACGGCAGCAAGATCAAGCCTCAGACCGTGATCGAAACCCTGTGCGAAGTGACCAAGGGCGACGCCTTTGTGACCTCCGACGTGGGCCAGCACCAGATGTTTGCTGCGCAGTACTACAAGTTCAACAAGCCGAACCGCTGGATCAACTCCGGTGGCCTGGGCACCATGGGCTTCGGTTTCCCGGCGGCCATGGGCATTCAGTTGAGCTATCCGGATGCCGACGTTGCCTGTGTAACGGGCGAAGGCAGTATCCAGATGAACATCCAGGAACTGTCCACCTGTCTGCAATACGGTTTGCCGGTAAAAATCGTCATTCTGAACAACGGCGTTCTGGGTATGGTTCGTCAGTGGCAAGACATGAGCTATGGCAGTCGTCACTCGCACTCCTACATGGAGTCGTTGCCTGACTTCGTCAAGCTGGCTGAAGCCTATGGTCACGTTGGCGTGCGCATCACTGAATCGAAAGATTTGAAGTCGAAGATGGAAGAAGCGTTCGCCATGAAAGATCGCCTGGTGGTGATCGATATTTCGGTCGATACCAGCGAGCACGTCTACCCGATGCAGATCAAAGACGGCTCCATGCGCGATATGTGGCTGAGCAAGACGGAGCGTACCTAATCATGCGGCACATTATTTCCTTGCTTCTGGAAAACGAACCCGGCGCTCTGTCTCGTGTGGTTGGTCTGTTCTCGCAGCGCAACTACAACATCGAAAGCCTGACCGTGGCTCCGACCGAAGACCCGACCCTGTCGCGTCTGACGCTGACCACGGTCGGTCACGATGAAGTCATCGAGCAGATCACCAAGAACCTGAACAAGCTGATCGAAGTGGTAAAACTGGTCGACCTGTCGGAGAGTGCTCACATCGAGCGCGAACTGATGCTGGTCAAGGTCAAGGCCACCGGCGCCCAGCGTGCCGAGATCAAGCGCACTACCGATATTTACCGTGGACAGATCGTCGATGTCAGTGCCAGCGTGTATACCGTTCAATTGACCGGTACCAGCGACAAGCTCGACAGCTTCATTCAGTCCATTGGCACCGCCTCGATTCTGGAAACCGTCCGTAGTGGCGTGACCGGCATTGCCCGCGGCGACAAAGTACTCAGCATCTAAACCAAATTAGCGAACGGCCTGAACGGCCTGATATAGGGGAAATTCATGAAAGTTTTCTACGATAAAGACTGCGACCTGTCGATCATCCAGGGCAAGAAAGTTGCCATCATCGGTTACGGTTCCCAGGGTCACGCTCAAGCGTGCAACCTGAAAGACTCCGGCGTTGACGTAACTGTCGGCCTGCGTAAGGGTTCGGCTACCGTTGCCAAGGCTGAAGCCCACGGCCTGAAAGTGACCGACGTTGCTTCTGCTGTTGCAGCTGCCGACCTGGTCATGATCCTGACCCCGGACGAATTCCAGTCCTCCCTGTACAAGAACGAAATCGAGCCGAACATCAAGAAAGGCGCCACCCTGGCCTTCTCCCACGGCTTCGCGATCCACTACAACCAGGTTGTGCCGCGCGCTGACCTCGACGTGATCATGATCGCGCCGAAGGCTCCAGGCCACACCGTACGTTCCGAATTCGTGAAGGGCGGCGGTATCCCTGACCTGATCGCTATCTACCAGGACGCCTCGGGCAACGCCAAGAACGTTGCGCTGTCCTACGCTGCCGGCGTTGGCGGCGGTCGTACCGGCATCATCGAAACCACCTTCAAGGACGAGACTGAAACCGACCTGTTCGGCGAACAAGCCGTTCTGTGCGGCGGTACCGTTGAGCTGGTCAAGGCCGGTTTCGAAACTCTGGTTGAAGCTGGCTACGCGCCGGAAATGGCCTACTTCGAGTGCCTGCACGAACTGAAGCTGATCGTTGACCTCATGTACGAAGGCGGTATCGCCAACATGAACTACTCGATCTCCAACAACGCCGAATACGGCGAGTACGTGACCGGTCCGGAAGTAATCAACGCCGAATCCCGTCAGGCCATGCGCAACGCCCTGAAACGTATTCAGGACGGCGAATACGCCAAGATGTTCATCAGCGAAGGCGCTACCGGCTATCCTTCGATGACCGCCAAGCGTCGTAACAACGCCGCTCACGGCATCGAAATCATCGGCGAGCAACTGCGCTCCATGATGCCGTGGATCGGTGCCAACAAGATCGTCGACAAAGCTAAAAACTAAGTCACGCGCTTGTACGAAAAACGCGGCTTAGGCCGCGTTTTTTCGTTTGGGGAGCCGGTTCTGGTATAAAGCTGCATCGTTTGCGGCCGAACCGTCGTCCCAGACACCTGTCCAAACTTTCCACCCGTTGCAAGGTAATGTCCATGAGCGAACGCCCCGAAGAGCCAAACCAGGCTTCTGACGCCGAAAGCCTGCTGCCCATCGATGAACATGTCGAGGAAGGGCATGACGCTGAAGGTCGTAAAGTCCGGCATCGTGGTATCTATCTTCTGCCGAATCTGTTCACCACTGCGAACCTGTTCGCAGGGTTCTATTCCATCATCAACTCGATGAGCGCCCAGGCGGCCTTGAGTGCTGGTGACTCGGCCAATGCGAGCAAGTATTTCGCGTTCGCGGCCATCGCGATCTTCGTCGCTATGGTGCTCGATGGTCTTGATGGGCGTGTGGCCCGCATGACCAATACCCAGAGCGCCTTTGGTGCCGAGTACGACTCGCTGTCGGACATGGTTGCCTTTGGTGTTGCCCCGGCATTGCTGGCCTTCGGTTGGGCCTTGGGTGACATGGGCAAGGTTGGCTGGATGGTCGCCTTCATCTATGTGGCGGGCGCGGCATTGCGCCTTGCGCGCTTCAACACGCAGGTCGGCACCGCGGACAAGCGCTACTTCATCGGTCTGGCCAGTCCTGCCGCTGCAGGTGTGGTTGCAGGTATCGTCTGGGCGTTCAGCGACTACGGCATTCAGGGATCGAAGATGTCCTTCCTGGTTGCGCTGATGGTTGCGGCGGCCGGCATGCTGATGGTTAGCAACATCAAGTACAACAGCTTCAAGGAGCTGGACCTGAAGGGGCGAGTGCCTTTCGTGGCGATTCTCGCTGTGGTGCTGGTGTTCGCAGTGGTGTTCAGTGACCCTCCGCGCATCCTGCTGCTGGTGTTTCTCGCCTATGCAGCCTCCGGCCCGGTTCAATACCTGTTACGTCTTCGCCGTAACAAGGGCGCGTAATTTCCCTCATACTCCGCAGTCTATGGGTGCATCTGTCCTCCAAAGCTGCGGAGTAACCATGCTGATCAAAGTCTCCAGAACGTCCGACTGCCATGAGTCGGACGTCACGCCTGAATCCCTCTATCTTTCTCGACGCAAAGTGCTCGGCGCCACGGTTGCCGGCTTCGCTCTGGGCAGCCTGCCGCAATGGGCCAGCGCTGGCGATGCTGCGCGTTATCCGGATGTAGAGCCCGGCAAGGCGCCTGCCTGGTTCAGCGAAAAACTTCCGGCTACCCAGTGGGGCGCGGTCAGCGTCAAGGATGAGGCGATCACGCCGTTCAAGGATGCGACCCACTACAACAACTTCTACGAGTTCGGCACCGACAAAGGTGATCCGGCTGCCAATGCCGGCACGCTGAAGACGGAGCCGTGGTCGGTGGTGGTGGACGGGGAGGTGGGCAAGCCTGGGCGGTATGCGCTCGAAGACTTCATGAAACCGTATCAGCTGGAGGAGCGAATCTACCGTTTGCGCTGTGTGGAAGCCTGGTCGATGGTCATTCCCTGGATCGGTTTTCCCCTCTCGGCCTTGTTCAAGGAAGTCGAGCCGACCTCGAAAGCCAGATTCATCCGCTTCGAAACCCTGCAGGATCCTAAAAGCATGCCGGGTCAGCGCTCTGGTTTTGCCTTGATCGACTGGCCGTATATAGAAGGGCTGCGTCTGGATGAAGCGATGAACCCATTGGCGATTCTTGCGGTAGGCATGTACGGGCGTGAGTTGCCTAATCAAAACGGCGCACCGTTGCGTTTGGTGGTGCCCTGGAAATATGGCTTCAAGAGCATCAAGTCCATCGTGCGCATCAGTCTGGTCAGCGAGCTGCCGAAAACCACCTGGCAGAGCATTGCTGCGGATGAATATGGTTTTTATGCGAACGTGAATCCTACCGTTGATCATCCTCGCTGGACTCAGGCGCGTGAACGCCGCCTGCCCAGCGGCCTGTTCAAGCCCAATGTGCGCGACACGCAAATGTTCAACGGCTATTCAGAGGAAGTCGCCTCTCTATATACGGGGCTCGACCTGAGGAAGAACTACTGATGCGCTATCCGTTTTGGCGCATCGGTGTCTTTGTCGTGGTGTTGGTGTGGCCGCTGCTGTGGTTGTACCAGGCCTGGGAGGATGTCCTCGGGCCGGATCCAGGAAAGGTGCTGGTCGATCGATTGGGTTTGGGCGCGCTTGTTCTGCTGCTTATAACGTTGAGCATGATGCCTTTGCAGAAACTCACTGGTTGGGCGGGGTGGAATGCCGTGCGGCGACAGTTGGGGTTGTGGTGTTTTGCCTATGTGCTGCTCCACCTCAGTAGTTATTGCGCATTCATTCTTGGTTTTGACTGGTCGCAGCTGGGTGTCGAGTTACGCAAGCGGCCTTACATTATTGTCGGCGCGCTGGGCTTTCTTGGTTTGCTGGCATTGGCGGTGACTTCCAATCGATACAGTCAGCGGCGATTGGGTGTTCGCTGGAAGAAGTTGCATCGCCTGGCTTATGTAATTCTCGGGCTTGGATTACTGCATATGCTCTGGATTGTGCGTGCCGACCTGAAGGAGTGGGTGATCTATGCATCTATAGGTGCATTACTGTTAGTGCTGCGGCTACCGCCTTTGGCTCGTCGAATCCCGCGTTTAATGGCTAAAAAGGGCTCTTCCGCCAAAAAAGGCGTAAATAGTGGTTGACGGCAGATTCCAGGTGTCTATAATTCGCCCCACTTCCGGCGCAGTCGAAACGGAAAACTCCTTGGTAAACAAAGAGTTACGCAGTTTTCGGCAGCAGGTTGCTTCAGGTCATCGAAGCCAAAACGAAGTTGAAAAAGAGGTGTTGACAGCAGCGTGTAACGCTGTAGAATTCGCCTCCCGCTGACGAGAGATCTGAAGCGCAAGTGGTTGAAGTTACAAAGGAAACTTGGAAAACTTCTGAAAA